>CAMLRE010000020.1 GCA_946482355.1 uncultured Bdellovibrio sp. | reverse complement strand
GCCGATGATCAACGAAGCAGTTTACACACTTCATGAAGGTATTGCGTCAGTTGAATCTATCGACAACGCGATGAAGCTTGGAACTAACCAACCAATGGGTCCGTTAACTTTAGCTGACTTTATCGGTTTAGATACATGTCTTGCGATCATGAATGTTCTTCATGATGGTTTAGGTGATTCAAAATACCGTCCATGCCCGTTATTAGTAAAATACGTAGAAGAAGGTTGGTTAGGCCGTAAATCAGGCCGCGGTTTTTATAATTACGCAGCTCAATCAAAATAGCCCATCTGACTGCGTTGTCGGCCGCTGGCTCGGACTCCGACGTCCACAAGGACGCCTCCGTTTCGCCAGCAGCCTCCGCCTTGCCTATGGACTATTTTGATCGACCTGAAATGAATTTTTTAGGAATTTTAAAAGGAATTAAATATGAATTTAGATTATCAAACAATTAAACTTGAATCGAAAGACAATGGCGTTTGGGTTTTAACGATCAATCGTCCTGAAAGTTTAAATGCCTTAAACATGCAGGTTTTAAACGATATGGCCGATGCTCTTCGCCAAATCTCTGAAGTTGATTTTGAAACAGCAAAAGCTTTAGTGATCACAGGGGCTGGCGAAAAAGCTTTCGTAGCCGGTGCTGACATTAAAGAAATGTTAGATATGTCTAATGAGCAAGCGGTGGCTTTTGCGCAAAAAGGTCAAAGCGTATTTCATGAATTAAATTTGTTAAAGATTCCAGTTATTGCAGCCGTTAACGGCTTTGCATTAGGTGGTGGTTTAGAATTAGCTTTAGGTTGTGATTTTATGATCGCTTCTGACAACGCTAAATTTGGTTTACCAGAAGTTTCATTAGGTTTAATTCCAGGCTTCGGTGGTACAGTTCGTTTAACTCGCGCTGTGGGTATCAGAAAAGCCCGTGAATTGACTTTTACTGGTGAAATGATCAAAGCTGATGAAGCGCTTCGCTTAGGAATCGTTTCTCAGGTTGTTCCGCAATCAGAGTTAATGATGGCTGTAAACAAAAAATTAGAAATGATTATTTCAAAATCTCCGTTAGCGGTTAGTAAAGCCAAGCTTTCAATCAACCAAGCTTTTGATTTAGAAACAGAAAAAGCTTTAGAAAATGAAGCCGAAATCTTTGGTGGATTATTCGGATCATTCGATACAACTGAAGGCACAAAAGCTTTCACAGAAAAAAGAAAACCAAACTTTAAAGGTATTTAAGTCTGACCGAAGGTCAGCAAAGGTTATCCAGTTATGACAAAGAATCCTGTGCGTATTGTTACTGCGGCTTCACTTTTCGACGGCCATGATGCTTCGATCAACATCATTCGTCGTATGCTTCAAGAATTCGGAGCCGAAGTTATCCATTTAGGCCACAACCGTTCGGTGAACGATGTTGTCAAAGCCGTTTTACAAGAAGGCGCACAGGGTGTGTGTATCAGCTCGTATCAGGGCGGACACATGGAATACTTTAAGTACCTTCGTGATTTATTAAATCAAGCTGGTGCCGCGCACGTAAAAATCTACGGCGGTGGCGGTGGTGTGATCGTGCACGATGAAAAACGCGAATTAGAAGCGTATGGCATCGCACAGATCTTCCATCCGGATGATGGTCGTCGTTTAGGCTTAGAAGGTATGATCAAAATGATCGTTGAAGGTTGTGACTTTCCAATGCCGACGCAATTATCAAACGATATTAAAAATGTTTTTGCTGGCGATAATATTCCTTCAACTCAGTTAGGTATTGCACTAACGGCGATTGAAAACGGCCAGAAAGATGTAACACCTGAAAAATTTGGTCTAACAAATTTTGTTCGTAAAACCAATACACCTAAAATTCTTGGTATCACAGGTACAGGCGGTGCCGGTAAATCATCATTAATCGATGAATTATCACAACGTTTTTTAAATGCCTACCCAGAGCAAAAAATTGCTATCGTGTGCGTTGACCCCTCAAAACGTAAAACGGGCGGTTCACTATTAGGTGACCGTATTCGTATGAACTCGTTATCACGTCCGCATATCTATATGCGTTCAGTGGCATCACGTGGTTCTGGTAAAGAGATCGCAAGCTCATTGCCAGATATTTTAAACTTCTTAAAAAAATGTGATTTCGATTTTATCATCGCTGAAACTTCAGGTATCGGCCAAGGTAATATGGCGATCACTGATGTGTCTGACTTATCGATGTATGTTATGACTTCTGATTTCGGTGCGCAGTCGCAGTTAGAAAAAATCGACATGATCGATTTCGCAGACTTCGTGGCGGTCAATAAAGCTGACCGTCGCGGGGCTTTAGATGCGGTTCGTGACGTAACTAAACAGTACAAACGCTCACGTAAAATCTGGGATGATAAAGTTCAAGTTCCGGTATTTTTAACACAAGCTTCGCAATTTAACGATGGCGGAGTGAATAACTTATTCTTCTCGGTGGCTGATAAATTACACGAATTAAAATCATTACCAGAAGTTCCAAAAGCTTACCGTGAAACAGTTTTATCAGCTGATGAGCACACGGTGATCCCGCCGGATCGTCAAAACTACTTAGCTGAAATCGTTTCTACAGTTCACAAATATAAAGAACGTGTGAAAACGTTATCTGACAAAGCATCAAAATTAGGTGCTTTAGAGAATTTAAAATCAGATCTAGGTCTTACAGCAGATCAAGTAGCTAAAAAACGTTCTGAATTTTCAGAAGGTTTTACAACTGAAGAATTACAATCTTTAGAAAAATGGGATGAATTAAAACGCATCTACGCGCAAGATGAATTAATTTTCAAAGTGCGCGATAAAGAAATTCGCCAATCTTTAGTGACTAAATCATTAAGCGGTACAAAAATTCGTAAAATCGTTTTACCAAGTTATAAAGACTGGGGCGATCGTTTTACTTTCTTAAAAATGGAAAACGTGGCCGGTGAATTCCCATACACAGCGGGTGTGTTCCAATTACGTCGTGCCGATGAAGATCCAAAACGTATGTTCGCTGGCGAAGGAACTCCTGAGCGCACAAACCGTCGTTTTCATTACTTATGTAAAGGCGAAAAAGCTCATCGTTTATCAACAGCGTTTGATTCAGTAACTTTATACGGTCAAGATCCTGATTTACGTCCGGATATCTATGGTAAAGTGGGCGAGTCAGGTGTTAGCATTTGTTGCCTTGATGACATGAAGAAACTTTATTCTGGATTTGATTTAGTTAATCCAAATACTTCAGTTTCGATGACGATAAACGGCCCTGCACCAATGATCTTAGCTTTCTATTTTAATACAGCGATTGACCAACAGGTTGAGAAAAAAGAAAAAGAATTAGGTCGTAAACTAACTGACACTGAATGGCGCGAATTAGCGACAGCGACGATGTCAGCGGTGCGTGGAACTGTTCAAGCTGATATCTTAAAAGAAGACCAAGGCCAAAATACGTGTATCTTCTCGATCAACTTCGCTCTTAAAATGATGGGTGATATCCAGCAGTTCTTTATCGATAAAAATATTCGTAATTTCTATTCGGTATCAATTTCTGGTTACCACATTGCTGAGGCGGGTGCGAATCCGATTTCACAATTAGCGTTTACATTATCAAATGGTTTTACATTTGCTGAATACTACTTATCACGCGGCATGAAGATCGATGATTTTGCGCCGAATTTAAGTTTCTTCTTCTCAAATGGCTTAGATCCTGAATACACGGTGTTAGGACGCGTAGCTCGCCGTATTTGGGCTGTGGCGATGCGTGACCTTTACAAAGGTAACGAGCGTTCACAAAAATTAAAGTACCATATTCAAACATCAGGCAGATCTTTGCATGCGCAAGAGATCGACTTCAATGACATTCGTACAACGTTACAAGCTTTGGTTGCCTTAAACGATAACTGTAACTCGTTACATACAAATGCCTATGACGAAGCGATCACGACACCAACGCAAGAATCAGTTCGTCGTGCGATGGCCATTCAAATGATCATTAACCGTGAGTACGGTGCGATGAAAAATGAAAACATCAATCAAGGTTCTTACTTTATTGAAGAGCTAACGGATTTAGTTGAAGAAGCGGTATTAGCCGAATTTAAACGTATCTCTGAACGCGGTGGTGTTTTAGGGGCGATGGAAACTCAGTACCAACGTTCAAAAATTCAAGAAGAGTCGATGTACTATGAGCATCTTAAACACTCTGGCGAATTACCGATCATTGGTGTGAACACATTTATTGATCCAAAAACTTTAGAAGCTGGTTATATTCCACCGAAAATCGAGTTAGCTCGTGCTTCGACAGAAGAGAAAAACCATCAGCTAAAACAAATCGAAACGGTGCAAAAAGCAAATAAAGCCCAGGCTGATCTTGAGATTAAAAAACTTAAAGAAGCTTGCTTAAGCGGAAACAATATCTTTGAAGCCCTAATGAGTGCGGCTAGATATTGTACGTTATACCAAATGTCACAAGCCTTATACGAAGTCGGCGGCCAATACCGCCGTAACTTGTAGACTTAAAAATATTCTTAGTTGCTGTCCGATTTTTCTTCGTCGGACAGCGACCTGATTTCATCTTCTTTTAAAAAAACATTAAATTTTATTGGATTACGTCTTCTGGGGCCTGCCGTAATAACTTCGCCAGCGAAAGTCACTCTTTCAGATCCGATATTGCGTGCAATATTTTTCTTTATGTCTTTCTCGCTTGATAGTCCTTCTTCTAAAACCGTATTAAAACTTTCAGTAGAGATGCTCTCTTTCGCAAATAATGAAGAGGTAACTAATATGAGTGTAATCGTAACCAATAGACATTTTTTCATGTATCCCCCATGCACATCATACTGATAAGCAAGAAGAATACCCTAAAGACCAATCGACCTGTGTGGTGATATAACAGGTTACTAAAGGCAGCTTTGTCTCAGAGTGATAAATGGAGCTGTCTATGGGGTATGCAACATTTTAACTTTAGATAGCCTAAGATATTGATCTCATTTAACAATGCCTGCAAGTGTTGTGGTTATAGGCATTGTTAATAAGCCAAACAGAGAGCCGATCGTCCTAATTTGTAGGATTTAAGTCACAACATTGCTTTTTTACGACAGGCCAGAAGGCGAGTGTCACAAGCAATAAGTAGTTTATCAAAAAATAGAGAGGTATCCTTAAGATCAAAGTTAAGGAGTGTCTTTATGAATAAGTTTTTATTATCAATCTTAGCCGCAGGTTTCGTAGCAGGTTGTGCACATCACCGTGATGTTCGCCCGGGAGCTGATGGTATTCACCGTGTGGTTATTCAAACTGAAGGTGACGAAGATCAAAAACGCGATGCCATCGATCAAGCCAATCACTTCTGCAAAGAACAAAATAAATACGCAGCTTTTGTTGAAGAAAAACAAACTTACACAGGTAAAGTTGATGAAAAAACTTATAATAACGGAAAAGCCGCTTCTAAAATTTTAAAAACGGTGGGTAGTGGCGCTTACGTATTCGGTGGCCAAAAAGAAAGTAACGCTGGCGGAATCGGTGTATTAGCTGGTCAAACAACAGACTCTGTTCTTGGTAACGGTTATACTGTTGAAATGAAATTTAAGTGTCAGTAATTCGATTTGATTTCTGATCTTCCCAGACAGAAAAACGGTCTATAAATAGTAATCCCGAAACAACGCGGCCAAGATCTGGCTGCGTTTCCATATGAATTTCAGAAAGATTTAAATAGCGCGAATAAACGCCTTGAATCTCTTCGCAGAATTTTTTGTAAGCTTCTTCATTTAGAATCAATTCAAATTTTTTATTATATCCCGCTTGGTCTTTGTCATTTTCGATCCGTGCAAAAATATTTTCTAAAACCATTTTGCTGTAGGCTTTGTGAAGAGCACCGTTAGGTTGCCAGCGAACCGGGTAGTGAATTAACGATACAAAACGATCACCTGGTAATAGTTGTGCTAGGCCGACTTTTTCTAAATCGCGGGCGTGTTTACGCAAATCTTTTTCTGAGAGTTTTACCTGTGTTTTAATCTGCGAAAAACCAGAACCCGCTAAGATATGGCGAAATAACATTTTAATTTTAAAATCCGAAGCTAAAAGTTTTTCTTGTTCGTGAGTAAATAAGTGCGGTTCGCGTTTTACATATTTTGAAAGTTCAATGATTTCATAAAATGAAATATCAAGCGCACTGGCAAGTTCTCTAAGTTGTTGCAGGGTTAAGTCTTCGCCATTTAAGCGGCGCTTGATAGTGGCCGGTGAAGTTTTTAAAGCTTTGGCCATAGTTTCATACGTGGCTTTTTTAGACTTCATCAAAGTCTTTAAAGTTTTCTGAATTTTCTTACATTCGTATTCCATGGCCGTTTTCCTTGTTTTAAGGTCAATAACTGACCTTTTAGATATAACTTTGTACTAATCAGGTCAACCATAGTTAGTTAGGTGCCTAACACCAAATAAGGAGATAACGATGAACAAATTAATAAAATTAGCTTTTGTAGCCGGATTAACTTTGGTTTCGATGACGGCATCCGCAGCGATTTTGTGTCCGCCAACGTCATGCAACGTTCATAATGGTTGTATGGACGGGTGTGCAAACTACACAGCTATTGGATCTGCCGCGTGTAATCCTATCGATCCGAAAGTTTCTGAGAAAGAAGCGCTCAATCAAGGCCAGCATTATGCCCAACGTAAATGTGCTTACGGTTTTTTCTTAACGTCGAAATGGCAAGTTTATCAGATAGAAACCACTGACCAATGCCAAGTGCGGGCCGAGGCTACGTTTTCTTGCTTTCAGTAGTTTTGTGAAACTGAAACTATTTTAATTTTTCAAAGATTTTTTCAGCGCAGCGGATACCATCTACTGCGGCTGAAGTAATGCCGCCAGCGTAGCCAGCACCTTCGCCACAAGGGTATAAACCTTTATGCGAAAGGCTTTCTAGCGTTTCATCGTCACGAGTAACACGTAACGGGCATGATGTGCGTGATTCAACACCATAAAGCTGTGAATCTTCAGTGATAAAACCCTTCATGCTTGTATTGAAGTTATTTAAACCTTCAGCCAGCTTTTGATACATAAACTTTGGCAGTAATTCATCTAAACGAATCGGAAGAACGCCCGATGGCGATGAAGTTTTGCGTAAAACATTTTTATTCGACCGATTTAAGAATGAAACTAAATTTTGCGCTGGAAGCTCTTTAGTACCTTTGTTTTCGCGAATCGCTTTAAAAGCGTTTGTTTCAAGCTCGCGGCGAAGCTTCATGCCGCCAAGTAGGTCTTTACCGAATAATTTTTCGTGCTGAATGCTCACGACGATTGCAGCATTAGCAAATTCAGAATTACGGTTAAAGTTACTCATGCCGTTACAAACGATACCATCTTTTTCAGTACCGCTTGATAATACGTAACCACCTGGGCACATACAAAAGCTGTAAACACCGATTCCGGTTTTATCGTCATGGTGAACAAGTTTATAATTTGCTGAACCTAATTTATCGGAATCGGCAAATTGGCGATACTGAATATTATTAATTAACTTTTGCGGATGTTCGATACGTAAACCCATGGCAAAAGATTTACCTTCGATATGCACACCTGATTCTAAAAGGTGATTAAGCATATCTTCAGCCGAATGGCCCGTGGCTAAGATCACATTGTCAGATTTGTATTCTGTTAATTTTCCAGAATCATCTTTAATCACGACACCATTAATAGAACCTTTGCCATAAAGTAATTTTTCAACTTTAGAGTCAAAATGAATTTCGCAGCCGTTAGCGCGTAAAAAATCACGCACTTTAGGAATCACCCGGCGAATTTTATCAGAACCCACATGGGGATTTGATAGCCATTGAATTTCTGCCGGTGCTCCGAATTGCACTAAACGATTTAACACATAAGGAATATGTGGAGATTTAATACGGGTAATTAATTTTCCATCAGAGTATAAACCTGCGCCACCTTCGCCGTAGCACACATTATTTTTTGGATCTAATTCACCATAACGCCAAAAACGGTTAATACCCTTAATACGTTCAGCAGATTCAGAACCGCGTTCAAATAATAAACACGGAATGCCGCGCTCAACTAAACGAATCGCCGCAAATAAGCCCGCAGGACCCGTGCCGACTACGATCGGGCGGTCGATTTTTTTATCAGGGTTGATTTTTTCTAATTCAAATTTTTCTAAAGATAACGTTTCGCCTTCTTCGGCGACTTCGATTGTGTAAACAAAGTGCGGCGAGTGTTTTTGACGAGCATCGACAGATTTTCTTAGGATGCGGTATTCCCCATGCTTAGGCATGAGCCATTCCAGATGTGACTCTAAGTCATCATCAATTTTGAGTTTAATATCTTTAAAAATCTTCGACATTGAGGGCTTAATGTAGCAGAATCACCCCATGGCAGCAATCACTAGGTTCTTACCGAAAAGTCACTTAAGCTATATCGTGGGTAAATTGGTTCATTTGCATTTACCGCGCTTTATTTGGACCCCAATCATTAGAATTTTTGCAAAAGCTTACAATATTAACCTTGAAGAAGCCGAATTTCCGGTTGAGCAGTACCCTTCGCTGGGCGAATTTTTCATCCGTAAATTAAAGCCAGGGCGTCGTCCGGTAGGGCGTACTTGGGCCTTACACCCAGCTGATTCGGTAATCACTCAGGCCGCTATCATTGATGAAGGAAAACTGATTCAAGCCAAAGGTAAACACTATCACGTTAAGGATTTTGCAGGTTTTGAAAAAGCTTTTGAAATTTATAGCGGTGGCCCGTTTTTAACGTACTATCTATGCCCAACAGATTATCACCGCGTACATTCACCGGTTGATGGAACGATTGAACGTGTAATTCATATTCCCGGCGCTTTATGGCCTGTAAACAACTGGTCAACATCAAATATTCACGAGTTATTTTCGATCAACGAGCGTGTGTATGTTGAAATTAAAACTGACCGCGGCCTTGTGGGTGTGGTGTTCGTAGCGGCAACAAACGTTGGCGATATCGCTTTAAGTTTTGATCCAGATATTCGTGGCAATCAATTTAAAGTTTTTAAACCACTGGTTAAAGAATACAAAAACCTATCGATCAAAAAAGGCGAAGAGCTTGGTATGTTTCGTATGGGATCAACCATCGTTATGCTTTACCAAAAAGATGTTCTAGGTTTACAAAATTCTCAGTTAGAGCAATTTCACAATAAGCCAGTTAAAGTAAATTCAGACTTCGCGAACTAAGGTTCGCGGGTGATTATAAAGTAAAGCATAATTACAGCGACCACTAAGAAAAAGGTCAAAACCGGGTATTTCTTGAAAAATTTCGAATCGGAAATTTTATTGCCGACATAGTTTGTGGCAAGTTCTACCTGAGCAACTTCCATCAAAAAGCCCGGAGTTGGTCTCGTCAAAAACGTTGAGTGGTCATAAGTACTATCAAAAAGCAAAGTTGTCAGTGGCAGGTCATTAGACCCATCTTGAAAGCGAATCGTTTTACCTTCATTGCGTAGCTGCGTATAGCGCTGAAATTTTTGAAGGTCTTCTGATTCAAACCAAACTTTTTGGCAAGGGTAGCAGCTTTCAACCTGAATATCTTTGCCGATAAAATGTAAAGCGAGCTGTTTTTTACAAAGCATACAATTACGACTGCTTTTTGAAGTCAGATTTTTTGATTCGGTCACAAGCTTTTGAAAATCCATCTGGCGAAAGTACGACTGCAAAAATCGCATATCAAGATAAGCTGAATGACAGCGTAAACACGCCAGATTTTTATCTTTGGGAGTTAAATTTGTTCCGCAATTTTTGCACTCACGCACCCAACTAGTTTACGGGATAAGTGCATTCGGTAGTAGGAGTTTCCATTATTGTTACCGACTTAAGTAACGGGAGTTTTGGTTTAGCATGATCAAAAATCCAAACAGCTAAAAGCTCAGATGTGGGATTTTCTAAACCCGGAACTTCGTTTAAAACGCGATGGTCGATCTCAGAAAGTAACGGACGCATAACCTCGTTAATTTCATGATAATCTTGAACCCAACCCACCTTAGGATCTAAAGGGCCACGTAACGTTAAAATGATTTTAAAGCTATGGCCATGCATACGCTTACAAGGATGTCCGTCAGCTAACTTCGGTAAAAAGCGCGCTGATTCAATTTGAAAGTGTGACTTTAGTTCAAAAGCTTGGCTCATAGGTTGTTATATAGCCCCAAAACGATTATACTGTCAGCATGAAAACCACGTCTTTACGCCTAGCTAAGCAAAATTTTAAGTTCTCGTCGGCGCATTTTCTGATTTTTGACCAGAAATCCGCAGAAATGTTACACGGGCATAATTACCAAGTGGTGGTTTCTATCTTGGCTCCAGATGTGGGTAATGATTCAGATAACGATGGTAAAATGGGATACATGGTGGATTTTAATGTTCTTAAAAAATTCATCAAAGCCCGTTTAGATGTTTGGGATGAGCACGTATTACTTCCTAAAAATCATCCTGATATGAAATACACATCTTCAAGCAATAATAAAAACTATGAAGTCACATTCCGCGATCGCTTTTATTCTTTTCCAAAAGAAGAAGTGATCTGGCTAAACTGCTCAAACACAAGTGTAGAGCAGTTATCATCAATCTTAGCTGAAGAGTTTTTCAAAGAATTTAAAAAATACGGCATCGCCAGAATTACTGTAGCGGTTGAAGAAACGCGCGGCCAATCAGCTGCAACAACTATCGAATAATTATTTAGGATTTTGAATTTCGTCTAACGTTAATTCTTTTTTGATTCGATACGACCAGAAACAAATTTTACCTAATCCTTTTACCCAGGCTTCGGCTTTGTCTTCTAACATTTGTGGAAAGCCGTTACACGCGGTTGATCCGAAATCAGAAATGTTTGTTACTTCTGTCACAGACCATGACCAAAAGCTTTTTTCTTTTTTAGTCATATTGCGGTTATAGCCTTGGTTTCCTAATTGGATCTTTGCAAAAACGATTTTTTGTAATTTGGGATTAGTGATTTGATCACGGGCTTTTTGCACCATTGCAGGGTCTTTGATTTTCACAATAAACTGATCGCCATGATTATCACTTGGGCCCACTAAGAAATATTTTTCTTCACTAGAAGCAATTGAACGTTGTGGTTCAACGAAGTTTGGCTTTAATACTTCAGATGACGTGTGAATCGCTGTGCGAAATCTTTCTTTCGCAGTGATTTTTACCCAAGTCGAAGTGGGTTCTGGCTTTAATGTGAAAGTAAAGAGTTCGCGGCCTTCAACATCAATTTCAATCGGCTCAGATTTTTTTACTAAACTTAAATCTTCAATAAAGAAAGTATTTCTTCCTGGAAATAAGTTTTTTAACTGAACTTCATTCGCAGCGCGCGGATTAATTTTATAATAAACCACGCCACCTTCTAAAGTGTCGGCAGATACGATGTCGCGTAAGTTACAGTTTGTATCAACAACTAAATCTTTTGGGTTATCTAAAGCTAACAGTGAATAATCTTGTGTCGGAGTCGACGGGTCGTGTGAAAGTTGAAGAAAGATTTTACCTTTTGCAGGAACCGTGTGATCAACTTCATCAACGATGTATTTTTCCCATTCTTGAAGCCACACCGTTTGATCTTTGTTCGATTTATTTTCTATCGTTAGAGTTTGATTCACACAAAGTTTTGGCCAGCGAAAGACATCGGCCGAAGCACTCAGTGTTGCTAGTTGCGTAAGCACAATCAGGGTCAACTTTAGGCCTGTAGCTGGATGGTAGTTCATACCGA
>CAMLRE010000019.1 GCA_946482355.1 uncultured Bdellovibrio sp. | reverse complement strand
CAGTATTTAATGAATTAGATATTGAAGTAAACGATGTACCCACCGTCGATTGATTAGCTGGTGTATAACCAAGAGCTGTTGTGACATCACTTGAAGTGACAGTGTATGAAGCGCCGCCACCGCTGGCCACACTTACGCAATTAAAACTTGTGCCATTGTAACGAAGAGCCTCTGAAGCCGCGCACGTTGGAATTGTTGAATACTGAACGTAACTTGTGGCACTCACTCCGCCTAAACTTAATGAATCGTTTGAATAAATCGCATACGGAACAGCGTTGATCGCCATTGCTGGCAATGTCTGCCAACCATTTCCATCATTAAACTGCATGACAATTTTTCTGATATCTGTGGCTACGGGTGAATAACTTACCGGGCCTCCGGCATCACAAGAAAGTGATGGCGTTGAATTATTAAAAACTTGGGCAAATGTCGTTGCGCTGGCCGGATAAGTTTTTACACCAGATCCTAACGCGAAAGAAATCATTCCGCCCGAGTTGGCCATGTTGATCGCCGAAAAAGTTTCTGAATATAAAATACATGTGGCGGCAGGATTTAAAATTGTAAATTTAAAATTAACGTTGGCTGATTCTAAAGCCAAACCATCAGGTTTTACGATACGTGCTTGATAAGTTGTGCCTAGTGGAGATGCGAACGAAGACAGCGCAAAAAATAGCGCCAACAAAGCTGAAATAAGATGGTTTCTGCTAGTACGTTCCACCCTTTACTTTTCGGCATTTTTGCCAAATTCACGAGTGAAATTATGCCTTTAAATCAGTTTTACGAACTAGACCCCATAAACAGGGTCTAATTAGGAGCTTAATGTCTCAAAATGAGTTAGTGTAAACGTTGGCAAGCGCAAATTTCTTCATTTGTAGCTTGCTCCGGAGCTAAGGCCATAGCTTCTGCAGCACCTTCAACCTGTGAAGCCACCACAGCAAGCTCAGTCAAAAAATCCATCAACGTCGAATAATCAACAACGAATTTTTGATCTTTAACACCGATAACTGCAGTGTCATCATCAATCGCATAACAAGTTAAATCGCCATCATTTAATTTTGTTGCCATAAAAATTACGCCTTTGAATAGTAAGAAGTGACTAACGCTTCATCAAGCGCAAATGGAACCGCTTCAAAACCCGGTTCATCTTTTAAAGTGACCGAAGCCGCTGTATCAGACACATTTTTATCTAACCAGTCTGGCATTTGTAATCTTGGATTTGCTTTAGCTTGTAAATAGATTTGGTTATTTAAACCTTTTGCCGTGATTGAAATCACATCGCCAACTTTTAATTTTTGTGAGCGAATATTTACTTTTTTTCCGTTCACTTGCACTTGACCGTGTGAAATCATTTGCGATGCTGAACGCATGCTTGGTGCAAAGCCTGCACGAAACACGATATTATCAATGCGTTTTTCTAAAATATTAATTAAAGAACTGATCCATTTGCCGCCGGATTTATCTTTTTTAGCTAATTTCACTAAGCGGATTAACTGCTCTTCACGCACGTTGTAGTGCACACGAACTTTTTGTTTTTCTTCGAGTTGTAAACGGTAATCAGAATATTTGATACGCTTTCCGCCGTGTTGTCCCGGAGGATAAGGTCTGCGCTCTAAGGCACCAGCTTTTCCTAAGCCCGGAAGTTCAGTTAATAGACGACGTTGTAATTTAAAGCGAGCGGTTTTTCCTGTTTTTTTCATAGGCCTTTATGGTTAAGACCTCTGAATTTAAAAAACAATGGATTGCCTTTAATTTTTTAATTTTGCAAATGCAGTGAAAATGAAAACAAAATGATTTTGAAAGTTAGTTGATATTTGCGAATGAAAAACTAAAGAGTTTCGTAATCAAATGGAACTAGCTCTTTAAAGTACGCTGGAACTTTGGCTTTCACTAAAATTCTTTTTTTACTAAATGGATGAGTGAATTCAAGGCTCGCCGAATGAAGGGCCAAGTTTTTAAATTTATCGGTGCTTTTACCGTATTTAACATCGCCGACAATCGGATGACCCAATCCGGCCATATGCACACGAATTTGGTTTTTCTTTCCCGTAAGTAAATTCACTTTAATTAAACTGTAAGAACCTGTTTCTTGAATCACTTCGTACTGGGTTTGTGCTAGAACACCTTTTTCAGAATCTTTGCTAGAATGCACGTGATAGTCTTCATCTTCTGATAAATAACTTTCAATCGTGTCGGCTTTCTTTTTTAAATGCCCGTGCACAATCGTGTAATATGTTTTAACCGTCGATTTCCAGTTATTTTTTAGGTACTGCTGCACTTCTTCGGTTTTTGCAAAAATCAAAGCGCCTGAAGTGGCCTGATCTAAACGGTGAACTACAAATACACAAGCACGCGATCTGGAATTACCTTTACGAATATACTGGTTTAATAAATTGTGAACGGTGTTTTCTTTTTCCCACATCGCACCAACCGTTAAGATACCGGGGCTTTTATTACCGACGATAACATCACGGTCTTCATGAAGAATATGAAACCCTTTAGGTTGGTATTTACGAGGAACTTTTTTCATGAGAAGAGCTGTACACTATTCTTTAGTGACTGCCAAACAAAGATTATAACCGGGTTGTGCGACTAAACCGCAATTGCGATCTAACATAGCTTTGCAAGTTGTGAAGTACTCTTGGCCGGCTAACCCGCAATTTTTTGTAGTCACCGCTTTGCACTTCATAAAATCACCTTTTGCCGCTAGCCCACAGTTATTCTTGGTAATTGCATTACATAACGAAAAATCAGTGCCACCCACCAGCGTGCATTGCGCAGCCTGAGTGATCGACACCAGTAAAGAAATTGCAATTATTGTCAGAAGGCTTAAGAGGCATTTTTTCATAATATTAGTCTAACATAAGTTTAACAAGAAACCATAGCCTATTATGGGACACTCCCTTTAAGCACTCAGTTTTTCACTGGTTAACTTAAGTCGTTTTGACAAAGTCACAAACAGCGCTTTTGACCACGAAGGCTTTGAAAACAAAATAGGATCAAGGCTACCGAATGGAATTTCGATAAGCTCGCAGTCTGTCACGGCTGTCACTGTCGCAGAACGAGGCTCTTTATTGATGTGGGCCATTTCGCCCACGAATTCACCGGCTTTAATTTTACCTAAATCAACACGGTGGCCATTCTTTGTTTTCCAGGCCATTAACTCGCCCCGTTTAACAAGGTAGGCACTTTCACCACGAACGCCCTCTTTAAAAAGCAGTTCGTTCGGCGCTAAAAAGTGTAATGAAAATTCTGATTTTTTATCCTGGCTTAAACGATTTAAGGATTTTGTTACACATTGGTTAAACCAGATTTCATCTTTATAATTAGTTAAAAACTGAACCTGGCCACTGACCACATGATCAATAAATAATTCATCATCAGGTAATTCAGAGGTAAAAATAACAGAGAAGTTATTATTTTCGCCCTGTAATAAATCAGTAATAAATTGGGCCCCTGAAAATTTAGCGATTTCTAAATCTAAGATAATAACGTGCGGGACCACATTACGAAATTTAAATAAAGCTTCAGGAACATCGTAAGCTTCAAATATAGTTGCTTTATGAATGTGTGATTTAACGGTCTCAGAAATTGAAAGCATCTTGTGCTTATCTTCTGTAACAACTAGGAATATTCTTTTTTCTTCAAGTGGAGCTTCGACCATAATGACTTATTCGGAAGGATTTGTCGTGACATTAAAACAATTTTTAGATTGGCCCGGCACTGTCTCAGCGTGAGCCAATCTAGACTTAAAATTACTTACACATTTTTAAATTTTTGCTCGAGCTTAAGATCGTTTTGTATGACGTCTTGTCACCTTCACGAAGTACCGCCCAGTATCTTGCGCCACCGCGCCATTTCGAATCAACTTTACCGGCAATACGGCCATCACGACCAACCCAACGATCAAGAATTCTTACACCACAACTTAAATTTTTAAGTGGGTTATGTAAGTCTTGGGCATTACTTAATTCACAGTCATAACCGTTAGCACTTTCAATCGAGATTTGTAATAAACCACGGCTAATCACTTTTTTACCTGAGCTATCAGAAAAGTCTTCTGTATAAGTAGTGTTTGTATTGAATGAACTTTCAAATTTTGTCATGACTGACATAATGTAAATCCAATATTTTTTACGCTCATTGTACGTTAAGTTTTTATAGTTCGGGCAGAATGTAGCTGCATCGGCAGGAATCACGTCTAATAAATCCTGACCTAAACGATCAAGTTCTGAATATAAATGGTTTGACCACTCACGGCTTCCTGAAACTTTAGCTTCCCATAGAGGAACCGCATCAGAAGTATCTGCACCAGGTGCAGGAGTTGGTGTTGGCGTAGGAACTGGTGTCGGCGTTGGGGCTGGCGCTGGAGTCGGAGCCGGCGTAGGTGCTGGTGTTGGAGCTGGTGCCGGTGTTGGCGGCTTTGGTGTTGGAGCTGGTGTTGGCGTCGGCGCAGGTGCCGGAGGCTTTGGAGTTGGCTTTGGTTCTTGCTCAACTGGTTTTCCGCGTCCCATCGCATGTGCTGTGTTCATGTTGAAAGTTACTAAGATCGTTGCTGCTAATAATGTGATAATTGCTGTTTGTGTTTTCATGCCCAAAGATTCGGGCAGATTTTACCTAGACTTTAATCCCTATTTTACTGTCTACTTCTTTGTCAAAAGATCAGACTTTAAGGTTTCAAGCAACTGTGGATTTGTTAAAACACCCACCGAAATGTGAAATGAATCACTCAGTGCAGTTGCTTTGTGCCAGTAACCGGCAGGAATATACAACCAATCACCGGCTTTTAAGTGACAACAGATTTCGTAACGATTGCGGTGATGATCAAACGGCGAATCAGAACGCAGACGAAATTCTTTTTCGCCATGACTTTGCAAAACAAAAACTTCTTCGGCATCGTAGTGCCAGTCAAACCCCTGCTCTTGCGCAGGTGTTACATATAATTGAATATCAATGGGCTTATTAAAAAGTCTTTCGAAATCTTTAGCAATGATCGAAAGCCCGGCCACAACCTGTTCAGCATGGCGAACTAAAATAGTATAGCCTTGTAAAAAACATTGTCTGGCTTGAACAGACGTCAAAGTACCGCTTGCAATTTTTTGGTTGGGATGAAGTTTTCCGTTTTTTGCCGGCCAACAATTATTATGTTTTGCTGCCATAATATGATCTAACAAAGACCAGTTAATCATGTTCGTGTATCGATTTGCAACAAAGGGCCGCGCATAAGGTTTTTTTCCGTAGTACTCGTGCAAAAAATCTTTCATCGGCATCGGCGACAGAAGTTCACTTAGTAAATGAGGTTCCATTTTTTCTTTCTTTTATTCGGCAGCAAATGCTTTTTTCCACCCGTTCAGTAATCGCGAATCATTTTTTCGTAGATCATTTTCAACAACAGCTAAGCATGCGCCCCAAAGAACATGCGCGACAATCATCAACCCGTTTCTTTTCGCAGTCATATTCATCGCCGTTGCCCGTAAACCAAAAAGAGGCGCTAATCCAATGTAACTCGCTCCCCACACCGTCAACCCGTAACTGGCTCCCTGTAAAACCGGAGATTGAAATTTAAATTTTCTGGCAATCGCTGCGTAAACCATCGAAGTCAGAATACCGTAGCCAAAGTGCAGAGCCAGCACCGTATCTTTCCGGCGATTTTCGGAAAAGGGAATTTTCATCTTTTTTTCCAGAACGTCGGTGGTGATTGTCGCCGGCGGCAATGGGGATTTTTGACTCGCCGGTAATTTTCGAAATAAAGAAAACATTAAGACTGTCATGGGCCCGGTCGCGAGTAGTCCGCTCCACAAGCCTCTGCTGAAATTTGAAAGCATAAAAACCTCCGGTAAAAAAACATTAGCACTTCAAATTGACGGCCAAACTTTAACGAACTTGACAAAGTTTTTTTTGAACTAATTGTTGTATGCAACAAGGAGGAATAAAATATGACGATCAAACTGAAAAAAGTTTTCGCGAATCTTTTCTACGTTATAACCGTTTTATTTTTTATTCTTGTTGCGTTAAACGCTCCACAGAAATCGAACGTGGATCTTCAGAGTGATTTAGCGCTGGCTTCACAAAGTGAAGGTGTATCTGCCTTGACAGAATTTTTTACGAACTCAAATTTAAATTAAGAAAATGAATCAGTTTTTATACTGAAAAGATATAGGAGGATTATATGAGATCACTCACACCGTTCTTTAATAGTAGAAGTTTAACTCCAACAGATTTATGGAGAGAAATGGATCGCATGTTCGATCATTTCGCAACACCGGGTCTTCCGGTTTATGATGAGCGCGAATTCGCACCGGCATCAGAATTAACCGAAGAAGAAAATCACTACATGCTGAGCATGGATTTACCCGGCATGAAAAAAGAAGATATTAAAATCGAAGTTGCTGACGGTACGTTAGTTATTTCGGGCGAACGTAAACATGAAAAACGAAATGATGCAAACCAAGTACATCGCTTCGAAAAATCATACGGTACGTTCAAACGCAGTTTCGTCTTACCGAACACGATCAGTGCGGATAAAGTCGAAGCCCGCTATGAAGATGGCGTACTTGAACTTTATTTACCGAAAACTGAAGTGGCCTCTGCAAGAAAGATTGAAATTCAATCAGGCAAAGGCGGCATCTTCGACAAGTTATTAGATCGCAAACAGGCACAAAATACGAATAAGGATGTGCCTGTTTCAGGAAAAGAAACCAAAGCTTAACGTCGCGTGCCCTTGAAGCGAGACTTCCAAACGCAGACGTCGACACGGACGTTAAATCGTTGCCCCAGTTATATAATTTATCCGAGAGGGTAAGGTCTGAGGCAAGCAAGGGGCAGAACCGTGCCCCTTGCTTTTTTTTTACGACCACACATGGTCAGGAGACAAATATGTCAATGCCAATAGGAGCAATTCCTGTATTACCTCTAAAAAATACCGTGCTTTATCCCGGTATTACGCAAACATTACGCGTGGGCCGTGATAAAAGTTTAAAAGCGGTCGATGCAGCAATGTTAAAAGACAACTGGATTGTCACGTTGGCTCAACGTCATCCTGACAAGCCCATTGAAAGCCCAGATGAACTTTATCATTGGGGTACTTTAGCAAAAATTGAATCTATCAAAGGAACCCATGAACAAGGTTACTTTGTAACTTTACGCGGTTATCACCGTATGAAAGTGAATTCATTCAAAACCGACACCGAAATTTACGAAGCACACACGGAACGTGTTGATGACACAATAGATATTGATCCTTCAACAGAAGGAGCACTTCTTACGTCACTTCGTCAAATCAGTATTGAAGTCTTGCAGTTGGTTCCGGGTAATACCGAACAGGCGCAAGAGTTAGTGTTGGCTATTGAAGATGTGGGATTACTTTCGTACTTAGCTGCGGCCAATATCGAAATTACGCTGGATGAACGACAACATCTTTTAGAGATGACGTCGATCAAAGACCGCGTAATGCACTTACTGACTTTAATGAATCAACAAAAAGATAATTTACAAGTCAGACAGGATATTCGCCAAAAATTAGGAACTAAACTTGGCCAAACCCAACGTGAACACATTTTACGTGAACAGTTAAAAACAATTCGCGAAGAGTTAGGTGAAGGTGATGAAACATCTGCTGTAGAAGATTATCTTAAAAAAATTAAAGATGCGAAGATGCCAAAAGAAGCCAACGATCTGGCCATGCAACAGCTTAAAAAGCTTGAAAGTTCGGGCCAACAATCGCCAGAACATCAAATGATCAGATCGCATTTGGATTTAATGGTGGCTTTACCATGGAGCAAATCTTCAGATAAAAAAGATTTTAACCTGGATGAAGCTGAAAGCATCTTACATGCGGATCACTACGGCTTAGATAAAATTAAAAAAAGAATTTTACAGCACTTAGCTGTACTAAAACTTAAAAAAGAAAAACGCGGATCGATCTTGTTATTTATCGGTCCTCCGGGAGTTGGTAAAACATCCCTTGGGCAAAGTATTGCACGCGCCTTAGGAAAAAAATATCAACGTATCAGTTTAGGTGGGGTGCGTGATGAATCAGAAATCCGCGGCCACAGAAGAACTTATATCGGTTCACTTCCGGGACGTATTATCGCGGCTGTTAAAAAAGCCGGAGAAAACGATGCGGTTTTCTTACTGGATGAGATTGATAAAATGTCGCGTAGTTTTTCTGGTGACCCCGCTTCAGCCATGCTTGAAGTGTTAGATCCAGAACAAAATACAACGTTTACAGATCACTACCTCGATACGGCATTTGATTTGTCGAATATCTTCTTTATTGCCACGGCGAATAGCCTTGAAGGTATTCCACTGCCCTTGCTTGATCGTATGGAAGTGATTGATTTGTCGGGATACACGATCGCTGAAAAGTTTCATATTGCAAAAACGCATTTGATCCCGAAACAAATCAAAGAACATGGCTTAACACCTGATCAGATCGAGATCACGGACGAAGCTCTGTTCAAAACGATTTCTCACTACACCCGTGAAGCCGGTGTGCGTGAGTTGCAACGTAAGATTGCCGAAATGGCCAGATTTACTTCTGAAAAAATCTTACGCGGAGAAGCCAAACTCGTTATTGAGCTTTCACGCTTAGAAGAAATTCTTGGGCCTGAACGTTATCAAAACGAAGTGGCTGATGTGGTGGCAACACCAGGTGTGGTGACAGGCCTTGCTTGGACACCGGTGGGTGGAGATATTTTATTTATCGAAACTGCACTTGTGCCGGGTAAAGGTGAAATGATTGTGACCGGACAATTAGGTGACGTCATGAAAGAATCCGCACAGATTGCAAAATCGTTAGTAAAAGCGCGTCTGCAAACGTTAGCGCCGACTTTTGATTTTAGTAAATTTGATATTCACTTACACGTCCCATCTGGAGGAATTCCAAAAGATGGCCCGTCTGCGGGTATCACATTATTAACATCGCTCGCCTCCCTTATTTCTCGCCGTGTGGTTAATCCAAAATTAGCCATGACCGGAGAAATCAGTTTACGCGGTAAAGTTATGCCTGTTGGCGGTATCAAAGAAAAAGTGATTGCCGCCCACCGTGCCGGAATAAATGAAGTGATCATGTCTGATAGAAATGAAAAAGATCTAAAAGACGTACCTGAAGAGGTTAGATCACAAATGAAAATCCACTTGGTGCAACATATTAATCAGGTGTTAACGATTGCCTTAGGTATTGATCTGTCTGATTGGAGTGATGAACTTTTATATCATCCCAAAGATCACGACGCGAACTTACCTTCAGCGATGTCGAACTAAAGTTAGCTAGTCCAATCAAGAGGGCCAAGTCCGCGAGGACTTGCGCCATTCATGATTGGTTTTTTTAATTCTCTTTGGGCGAAGGAACTGACGTGTGTAACAAGCACCGTGGTTCCTAAGCCTTTTTTCTGTATACGGCCTTCGATAATCAAAAATTTTGAATTAAATAAGACCGGTTTGTATTTTTCAAAAACATCATTTTTTAAAACTGTATCAACACTGCCGAATTCATCTTCTAAGGTGATAAACCCTGTTCCTTTAGCCGGTGGTGGTCTTTGCATGACCGTTAAAATTCCAGCGTAGCGAAGAAGTTTACCTTTCATCATTTTTTTAACCTGCACTGACGTGATCGAAGGCAAATCTGTAATTTCTGAACGTAAGGCTTTCATTAAATGGCCATTGTTTGAATAACCCAATTTTCTATAATCGGTTGTAACTTTTTCTAGGTAAGTCATATCTGCAAATAAATCTTCGCGCGCCTTAAGCTCTGTGGTTTCATTAAATAACATCATCTGCTCGCTGTTTTTTTCCTGCACTAACTTTCCGAATTCGATCGATTGCCAGTATGAATGTCTTCGATCTAGACCAAATATTTCAAAAGTGTTCGCTAAAGCTAAGTTTTCTAAAACATCTTTATTAAAATGATTTCTGAAAATAAAATCATTTAATGAATGAAAATCACCTTTTTCTCTTTCCGCGATGAGATGTTCGACATCCTCTTTACGAATCTTTTTTATATGCGAAAAGCCCATGCGTACAGTTTTTTCACCTTCCAAGGTTGTTTCCCAAACTGAAAGATGCGGATCAATCGGCAAAAATGTAACACCATTACGGCGAGCTTCATTCATTAAAGTATCAATCGAATAAAATCCCATGGGTTGAGAATTAATCAGCGCCACCACTAGCTCTGCTGGATAATGGCACTTCATGTAGGCTGATTTATACGCTAAAGAAGCGTAACTAGCGGCATGTGATTCTGGAAACCCGTAATGTGCGTAACCTTTTACGTATTCAAAAAGATCGTTCGCAAATTTTTGTGAAATACCCGCCTTTTCTAAAGCTTTACGCAATTTTTCTCCCATGACGTTCACAGAGTTTGCTGATCGCTGCAGTAAAAGTGATCTACGTAACTGATCAGCTTCTGATGAAGTAAATCCTGCCACATCAATTGAAATTTGCATAATCTGCTCTTGAAAGATGGGAATACCTAAAGTTCGATCTAAAATTTTATCTAAAGCAGCATTACCAAGTTTAGTTTCCCAGGCTCCCTTACGCTTTAAAGCTCGTCGTTGAATATAGGGACGAACCATTCCGCCCGTTGTAGGGCTTGGACGCACTAACGCCACTTCGACAACTAAGTCATAGAAATTTTCTGGCAGCGTTTGCACAACCATATTCATCTGAGCGCGTGATTCAATTTGAAAAGTGCCGTGAGTTTCTCCCCGTTGAATCATTTTATAAGTCGCCACATCATCATCAGGAATTTCACGCCAATTAATCCCGGCCATGTCTGTGGCTTTATGCAGAGCTGTTAAAAAGCCGATTGATAAAACATCGACCTTCATTAAACCCAAAGTTTCTAAATCATCTTTATCCCACTGAACAATCGTGCGCCCTTCCATCCGAGCTGGTTCGATAGGAACAATTTCAATTAACGGTTCATCAGATAAAACAAAGCCACCGCTGTGAATTGATAAGTGGCGCGGAAAACCTTTTAACTCTTGAGTTAATTCATCAATGGTATGTCTTCTGTATTTAAAATTCTTGGCGTGCTGGTCAAAATCTTTTTCTAGCTCACTTGCTGAAATAGTTCCGACTTGAACACCAACCGCTTTGCTGATTTCTAGAAAAGCACTGCGACGGCGATAAGTGCGCACCGCTGACACCATTGCAGCCCGTTCACGGCCGAAGCGCTCGTAAATATACTGAATAATTTCTTCTCTGCGGTCATGTTCAAAATCAATATCAATATCGGGTGGTTCTTTACGCCCTTCGTTCATAAAACGATCAAATAAAAGATTCATCTGAATCGGATCAATACTGGTAATACCTAAGACATAACAAACAATTGAATTCGCTGCCGATCCGCGGCCTTGGCAAAGAATATTTAGTCTTTTTGATTCTTTCACAATGTCTTGAACAGTTAAGAAGTAATGTTCATCGCCCCGTTTGGCAAAAAAGGCTAATTCACGTTCAATTTGCTCGATAGCTTTTGGCGGAATTTTTTCTTTATAAGTTTCGCGCGCACCTTCAAACACCAATTCACGTAAATAGCTGGCCGCCGTGTGACCTTCAGGAATAAACTCATGCGGGTAAGAGTATTTAAGTTCTGATAAATCAAATGTACACTGAGCTGAAACTTGAGCTGTGTTTGCGATAGCTTCAGGTAAATCCCAGAATAAATTTTCCATTTGCTGTGCAGACTTTAAATAGCGTTCTTCATTGGCAAATAAATGAAAGCCTGCTGTATCTACAGTAACACCTTCACGAATGCAGGTTAAGCAGTCCTGCAAAGGCCTGCGTTCTGATTTGTGATAATGAACATCGTTTGTTGCAATAATTTTTAAATGATACTTTTGGCTTAAAGCTAAAACTTTTTCTGTGCGCTTTTCATCTAAGCCATCTAAATACCGGCAAAGGGGTAAATAGAGATTATCTTTAAACAAGGCCTTTAAAAATTCTACGTTGGTGTGTTCAGTGACATCCGGAATACAGATTAAATCCTGGCCACCAGAAAACTGCAGCATCATCTCAGCCATTTCAGCTAAAGTGGTGTGGCCCTGGCCTTTTTCTTTATCTTTATGAACTGCCGCAATTAAACGGCATAAAAAGCCATAACCTTTTCTGGTTTTAGCTAAAAGAGTAATATTCGGGTGATCTAAAACTGTGATTTCAGCGCCGCTAATAAGTTTTAATTTATCTTTCACTTCTTTTAACGCTTCATAAGCACGTGGC
>CAMLRE010000018.1 GCA_946482355.1 uncultured Bdellovibrio sp. | reverse complement strand
TATTCCGCGCTATCAAAACACATTCCACCAAACAGAGCAGGAAACTTCACACGACAATTACGATGCATCGATTGGCTTGTATCCGGATAAGACTGGCGAAAGCTACTCGGCAGAACAGTGGTTAAATATCGTTGCAAAAAAATATGCGACTGAACTTTACGCGCATTTGCGTAGTTCTTTTGAAGGAGTTTTTTGCTCGCCATTATCTGACGCAACTCCGCGAATCGAACTGATCAACCAATCGTTAATTTGCCTACGTCAAATGAGCAAAAACCCACCGGATGTTATCGGTCGTGTTTTTGAAAACGAATACCAAATGACATCAGTTGAAATGGAAACTTTATTTAAAGTCGTTGAATAATGACTAAGACGCCAACCCAAGGTTAGCTTTACAGTAAAGCTTGAATATTTTTTCTGTAATTTTCGACAGTCTTTTCGCCTGTAAAAACCGCGCTACCGGCCACTAACACGTCAGCGCCCGCTTCCCAGCACAACTGCGAAGTCTGTGGGTTAACACCACCGTCGATTTCAATCAGGTAACTTAGTTTATTTTTATCGCGATACTGTTTTAACCATGACACTTTTTCTAATTGGTCATGCATAAAACTTTGCCCACCAAAACCAGGCTCTACCGTCATGATTAAAACTAAATCTACTAAAGCTAAGTAAGGTTTGATTTCTTCTAGTTTTGTACCAGGACGTAAAGTAATTCCCGGCTTCATTTTTAATTTGCGAATTTGCAATAAACAATCACGGGCAATCTTCGTTGACTCGACGTGAATCGTTAAATAATCAGAGCCCGCTTTGGCAAAGCCATCAATGTATTTCTCAGGGCTATCAATCATTAAATGCACATCTAAAGGAATTTTACTGACTCCTTTGATAGCCTTTACGACCGGCATACCGATTGTAAGATTTGGTACAAAATGACCATCCATAACATCCACATGAAGTAAATGAGCTCCCGCTTCAGTGACTTTAGCGATTTCTGTTTTTAGATCGGCAAAATCAGAAGACAACAAACTTGGAGCAATCATTTTTGTATTCATGTAAAGCTTTGTCCTTTAACTAAATTATGTGATTTTAAAAAATCAGTGATAGACATTCTATTTTTTGATTCAGGCTGCACTTCTAAAAGTGACAACTGGCCTTTTGCTGTTTGAATTAATAATTCATTGGCGCTAACTGAAGCCACTTCGCCGGGTTTAACCGACGATGAAGAATCAACAACTTTGGTTTTATGAATTTTTAAACGTTTACCTTGAAAGTTAACAAAAGTTCCCGGCCCCATTGTAAAAGCTCGAATTTTATTATGAAGACTTTCAGCCGATTTAGAAAAATCTAAAAGTGACTCTTCTTTTTCAATTTTAGGAGCTATTGAAACTAATGATTCATCCTGAGTTTGTGGTGCTAAATTTCCACGAATATAGTCCATCAGTTCAACATTCAAAAGTTCACAGCCTAAAACCGCTAAACGATCATAAAGTTCAGTGGCATTGATTTCAGAATTTAATGGCACACGACGTTCACCGATCACAGGACCCGCATCAAGCTTTCGCACCATACGCTGTAAACACACACCTGTGACTGCATCACCCGCTTCAATCGAACGTTGAATCGGAGCAGCGCCACGCCATTTTGGAAGTAAACTTCCGTGCACGTTAACCGCACCATAAGTAAAACTATCTAAAAATTCCTGAGATAAAATTTGGCCAAACGCCACCACCACAGCGACTTCAGCTTGCCATGATTTTATTTTTTCAAAAGCTTCTGGCTCTTTACGTAAATTTTCAGGAGTAATAACTTCTAAATTATTTTTAAGCGCTAATTCTTTTACAGGAGACGGTGTTAGCTGCATCTTACGTCCGCTTGGACGGTCAGGCTGAGTGACAACCCCTACCACTTTGTAATGTTCATCAGACAAAAGGGCTTGTAAGTGTTTAGCAGCGAAATCAGGAGTTCCGAGAAAGCAGACTCGAACGACGCTCATTATTTTACCGGTTCCTTTTTACGGTCGCGGGCTGATTTCATTTCTTCTTTTGTAGGATAGCCACTTTTTTTGATCGTGTTTTTGATCTTATTGCTTTTTGTAAAGCTGATGTGATCAATGAATAATGTACCTTCTAAATGATCCATTTCATGCTGAACAACAATCGCCAATAAGCCATCTGTTGTGAAGCGAATTTCTTTGCCATTCACATCAAAAGCTTTAACTTCCACTTTTTCAAAACGTTCAACCGTTTCAAAAAAACTTGGAACTGATAAACAACCTTCATCAAAAGTTGTTTTACCTTCGCCTTTTACGATTTCAGGATTAATTAAAACTAAAGGTTGAGTGACTTGCTGTTCAAGTTCAGTCATGTCGCCAATCTCGTAACGACCAGATTCGCCTTTTGGACGGCAATCAATGACTAACATGCGAACTAACTCGCCCACCTGCGGAGCTGCTAAGCCGATACCATTGGCATCGTACATTGTTTCAAGCATATCTTCGGCTAATTTTTTAAGTTTAGCTGTCACTTCCGGTGTGAATTTTTCAACCGGTTTAGAAACTTCGCGTAAGATAGGATTTGGATATGTTAAAATTTCAAGTTTAGCCATTGTCTAATTTGCTCGCTTTCAGCTTGCGTGCAGAGTATTAAATTATTTTTTCAGACGCAAGAGAAAGAACACCCCTAAACCGGTCATCATAATGTTCGATCCCCAGGCTGCTAAAAATGGTGGAAGAGTTCCGTGATAACCCATCGTTTGCATCGAGCTATAAACAATCCAATAAGCCACAACTAAGCCTAAAACAATACCGGCGTTTTTAGCCATTCCCCCACCGCGCGCTTGGCCTACGCAGAATGGTAATGCTAGAAGACTCATCACTAATCCGGCTAAGGCAAAACTCAGCTTAGAAAAGTAATCCACTTCATATTTAACCGTGTCCAAACCAGCTTCTTTATTTTTAGAAATATAACGCGAAAGTTCACTGTGCGATAAAAGGTCAGAAGTTTGGCCCGTGCTTCGTAAATCCTGAGCATCTTCAGCCATTACGATAGTTTTTTGATCAAATTTATCATTTAGCGGAAAACTTGAATCAGAACTAAAAACAGAAATTGTTCCATTTTGTAAAAGCCATTTTGAACCTTCTAAAACAACCGACTCAGCTGTTAGTAATTGTTTTAAATTCCAGGCTTCGTCGAAGAAATACAAAGTTAAACCTTGGGCTAAATTTCCCTCGGCATTAAGAGTTTTGATATTAAAAATAGTGTTCTTAGAACGATACCAGATTTTATCTGTTTTAATCGTCTGAAACTTCGATGGCTTTTGTTCGATGAAGTTATAAAACGTGAAGTTTTTCTGTTTGGTAAACATGGGTAACAAGCGGTCGCTCGCTACATAATCCATCACGCCAACAATTAATAATGAAATGAAAATCCAACGAGAGATTCTGAATAAACTTAGACCCGATGCAAATAACGCAATGAGCTCTGAACCTTTATTCAAAGTAGAAATTGTTAAAACCAGTCCGACCACTGAAGCCACCGGAAGCATTTTGTGAATAATTTCAGGCAAAAAGTAGCCGTAATAGCTTAGAAAAACCCCAGTATCGACAGCCTTGTAACGAAGAACATTGCTCATCACATCGGTTGCCATAAACAACGTCACAAAAATCACTAAACCTGCAGCGAAGGATACCCAAAAAAGACTCAAGATGTAGCGATCAACACGACTCATTTAAATATTGTGCCTTACTCTTGACTCAAGCGGTATTGTGATATGTACTTTAGTCATGGCCTTACGCGTCTTATTAGCTGATGAAAGCTCGACCATCAAGAAAGTGTTGCAACTTGCCCTTTCTGATTTGGGTATCGAGGTAAAAAGTGTTCCTTCTGGAATCGATGTTGTTCCAGTAGCACTCGATTTTCGTCCAGATATTATCTTTGCTGACATTCTGTTATCAAAACGTAACGGCTACGAAGTTTGCGGCGATATCAAAGCCAACGCTCAGTTAAAAAATACTCCAGTTGTTTTAATGTGGAGTAGCTTTATGGAGTTTGACGAAAAACTGGCTCAAAAAGCCGGCGCCAACGCCCGTTTAGAAAAACCTTTCGATACTGATGCTTTAAGAAATGTCGTAAATAAATTCGTTAAAAAAACTGAAACTCACCCGCTTAAAGGTCTTTTAGATTTTCCGACGCTTCCTGATTTTGAAGAGTCAGAAACTATGGTTCGCCACAGATTACAAAATCAAGCTCATAACGACGAACTTGTGATCGATGATGACATCGAAGACTTTCAACCGCTGGATTTAAAACCTGTTACGCAAAAACCGCAACAGCCACAAATGCAGCAACCACAACAAGCGCAGAAACCGACTAAACCTGCTGTTGAGCAGAAGGCTCACATTATTGAAGAATATGATCCTTCGAACGACATTCACATTGAGACTGAAAACTATGGCGAATTCGAAGAAGTGGTTTTAGTTAAAGGCGATAAAGACGACGAACTCGAAAAAACAATTCAAGGCCAGCTTAAAAACTACCTTGAAAGTTCGCCGGTGGCTTTAAATAAAATTTCAAAATCGACTGACGGATCTCAAGGTAAAAACTTGAGCCGTTTTGAAGAACAACTCATGCGCGAAGAAGTGCGCTTGATGGCTGAAAAAATCTGTTGGCAGATTATTCCAGAAATCACCGAGAAAATTGTCAGGGAAGAATTAAAGAAACTTTTAACCGACATTGAAAAGTCAGTGTAATTATAGTTTACGAGGCACGACCCATGACAATCCACGATCTTATTAAAGCTGCTCTGAAAGAAGACTTGCCTTTTGGCGACGTCACAACTGAATCTTTAGCTGTAAAACCAAAACAAGGCGAAGCGATTTTAAAAGCCAAGCAAGACCTTGTTCTTTCAGGATCAACAGCGTTTGAACAAACTCTTTTATTGTTAGAGCCAAGCGTAAAAATCAAATGGCTTTTTGAAGAAGGCGATCTGATTTACAAAGGCCAAACGATTTGTTCTATCGAAGGCGATCTGATCCAAATTCTAAAAGCTGAGCGTGTGGCACTTAACTTTTTAGGTTTATTATCTGGTATCGCTACACTGACTCGTAAATATGTTAAAGCTGTCGAAGGCACACGTTGCAAAATTTTAGACACTCGTAAAACGACGCCGCTATTTCGTGAATTAGAAAAGCGCGCTGTGGTTCACGGTGGCGGTCAAAATCACCGCTTCAACTTATCTGATGCGATTTTAATTAAAGATAATCACATTACACTTATGGGCGGTATCACAGAAGCTGTTACCCGCACACGTCAACACACGAATCTTCCGATTGAGGTTGAAGCTTCAACGCTTGAACAAGTAAAAGAAGCCGTAAGCCTTCGCGTAGACCGTATTCTTTTAGACAACATGAATAATGAAACTCTGACAGAAGCCCGTAAACTTGTGCCGGACTTCGTTAAAACCGAAGCCAGCGGTAATATGAATTTAGAGCGTGTTGGTAGCGTAGCGGCTATCGGTATTGATTTCATTTCGGTAGGCGCCTTGACCCATTCAGCACCTTGTGCTGATGTCAGTCTGTTATTTGACTGGGGCTAATTCCTAACTTTTAAAAGATTGGAACAATCATGAAAGAATCTCCAACCGACGATATTAAAATCGGTGTTATTACTGCGTCGTGGGCAGAAATGCATAACATTTCTTGCGACTATCACAAATCAACAACAAGCACGAATGATCTTGCCAAAGATGATGCCTTCAATGGTCTTGATGCCATTCAACTTTATGTCACTGATGAACAAACGCAAGGCCGTGGCCGTGGTGAAAAAACATGGACAGCTCCGGCTGCAGGTTCAAGTTTACTTTCAAGCTGGTCGTTTCAATCACCCGTTACACCGAGCCCCTACATCACTTCATTAATCGGACTTGGATTATTTAATGCGGCTCGCGCCACATGGCCGTTTTTAAACTGGAATTTAAAAGCGCCGAATGATTTATATATCGACGATAAAAAAATCGCAGGGCTTTTAGTTGAAACTGTCACTCAAGGAAACCAACATAGAATTATCGTGGGCCTGGGATTAAACGTTTTTGCCCACCCTAAACTTCCGATAGCCACAGATTTGTTTGCTGAAATGAGCAAAGGAAAATTTCCAGGTGTGATGGGCACTGACTGGATTAAATTTTTAGATCGCCTATTATTTGAAATTTGCGCATTAATTCCAGAAGCCAACCAAGAACCTGATGAAACTTTGCAAGCTTCAATGTTAGCGATTTTTAACATGCACCCAAAATTAGCGAATAAGTATTCTGATTTTAAAACATTAAAAGAGGATTTATGGCGTTAACATATACTCCAGAGAACCCAGAGTTTGGCCAACCTTGCCCTGATTTCACATTACCTGGAATGGATGGAAAAACTTATTCTTTAAAAGATTTTACCAACGGCAATCCGTTAGTGGTCATGTTTATCTGCAATCACTGCCCTTACGTAAAAGCGATTGAAGATCGTCTGATCCAGTTAGGTAAAGATTTAAAATCTGAAAACATCAATGTTGTAGCGATCTGTTCAAACACAGATACAAAATACACTGAAGATAGTTTTGAAAACCTACGTAAAAGATTTTTTGAAAAAGAGTATAGCTTTTTCTACCTTCACGACGAAACTCAAGAAGTAGCTAAAAAATTCGGTGCCGTTTGTACGCCAGATTATTTTATGTTCGACGGAAAACTTCAACTTCAGTACCGCGGCCGTTTAGACGACAACTGGAAAGAAGCTGACAAAGTCACAAAGCGTGAATTGTACGAAGCGGCTCTTGATTTGAAAAATCACCGCCCATTACAAAAACAAACGCCTTCAATGGGCTGCTCTATTAAATGGAAAGAGTAATTTCAAATGGTTAAACATACCCTATTTGCCGTAACAATCGGTTTAGTCATTTTCTTTTTATACCTCATGCAATACACAGGTGCTTTTAAATCTGTGACTGTGGCCCAGGATCAACGTGGCCCTTACACACTTATTTTTAAAGACTACACAGGCCCATATCATAAAATCGTTTCAACAATTGAAGAAGTTGAAAAGTGGGCCCGAGAAAATGGCTTAAAATGCCGCTTAAGTTTTGGTGAATACTTAGATAATCCGGCTACAGTCGAAGAAGGACGTCTTCGCGCTAAAGGCGGATGTTTAATCGACCCGAAAGATGAAAACGAAGATAAAGTTTTCGCAGGTTTAAAAGACAAATTACCTGAAGGTTTTAAAACCGAAGTTTACCCAGAAACAAAAGCGGCCGTAGCATTATTCACAGGCGCCCCAGGTATTGGCCCTTTAAAAGTTTACCCAAAAGCTGATGAGTTTATTAAAGAGCAGAATTTATCACGCAAAGGTTCAGTTTTAGAGATCTATGAGGTCTTAGAAAAGAATTCGATGCAAACTGTGTATATCTGGCCTTTAAATTAGGTGAAACGCTCTTACTGAGAACACTTCACAATTTTAAGATTTAATTTTAAATCTTCGTGGTAAATGCTGACCTTAGCTTGGCCCATGGCTACGCCGGAAGCATTTGCACGCACAATCACTTCACCACCACATGATGATTCAGCCACCACTCCACCTTGTGATAACTCATGGCGAGAGCTTACGTATTTATCTGCGGCTACAGATTCGGCTTTTAAAACTTCGCCTTTACCGCCGGCTAAGAAAACTTCTAGCTGAGTTTTAGCCGTTCCACCGGGATGAACACGCGTGTTTACTTTTTGCGAAGTGTTTTCGATCACAAGTTTTTCACCCGTCGCTAAAGTGACTGGAAGGCTTGCTGTGCAGGCTTTACGATCAAGGCTAACACCTTGTTCTTTTTTAACGTAAAGATTTAAGGGAAGGGCGTATAACGATTCAGTTTCAGAGATAACTTTTAATTCGCTGGTTTTATTCGTGCAACCAGGGCCTGCGATTTGGAGTATTCCGAAGGTCGCAGCTTGTGCCGTTAAAGTGCTTAGTACTAGAGCTGTTGTCATAAGAAGTAGTTTCATTTTGTCCCCCATTTTAAGGCCTTTTTAACCTATAATAAGTTCTATACAAAACCAGGGCCAAATTCAGTGACCCCAAAAACGAAAAAAGCCCGCTTTTACGCGGGCTTAACAAGTATTATGTTATATTGTTTTCAATATTGTTAAACTCTGTTTACCTTTTATAGCGAAGATTCTTTTTTAAGAAGCTCTTCGATCGTTAAACCAATACCCGCATGACCGTTAAACACCGTACCTAATTTACCTTTGTTAAAGTGTTCAGTCGCCGTGTCGTAAGCTTTTTTAGGAAGTGGAACATACTTAACTTGCGGAACAATTGAAGCCGCATCTCTTAAGTACATCGTTACGAAATCTTTTACTTCAGTGCGCTTAGCCGCTTCAGAATTTACGTAAATAAATAACGGACGAGATAACGGATTATAAGAAGCATTTTCAACAGTTTCTTTTGTCGGAAGAACAGCTTTACCCGCTTTGTTAACGATCGCTAATGCTTTAATTTTTTTAGAATTCTCTAAGTAGTAAGCTAGAGGAATAAAACCTAAAGCCCCTTTATCGCCAGCAACACCTTTAACTAAGATATTATCATCTTCAGAAGCTGTGTAATCACCACGAGATGATTTAGCTTTTCCAACGATAGCTTCAGTGAAGTAATCAAAAGTTCCAGAGTCAGCACCAGCCCCGTAAAGTTTAAGAGCTGTTTTTGGCCAAGCTGGATTTACATCAGCCCATGTTGCCACTTTACCTTGAGCTTCCGGAGCCCACATTTTCTTAAGCTCATCAACAGTGATTTGAGTTAATGGATTTGATGGGTGAACAACAACGACAGTGGCATCGAAAGCTACAGGTAATTCAAAAAATTTGATATTCGCTTTACGACAAGCTTCAACTTCAGATTGAGAAATCGGGCGAGATGCACCAGAAACTTCGATTTCATTACGGCAGAATTTTTTAAAACCACCACCAGTACCAGAAAACGCCGCTGTGATTTTAACAGCACCTTTTTGAGCTGCTTGAAACTCTTCAGCCATCGCTTCAGTGATGGGATATACAGTTGATGATCCATCGATTTTGATAAGTTTTGGTTCTGCTGCTGAAACAGTAGATGCCATTGCGAAAACTGCGATTAAGCCTAAAAGCTTCATATACGATAACTCCTAAAAGGGTTGGTTATTTATTGTGAGACCGATTTTAGTAATTCCCAACCAGAAAGTATTGTTAGGACTTCGTTAAGACGCCAAATGTTACCAAATCAAACCCTGACAGGACAAATTTTACATTCTCGCACAACAATAAGCGTATGCAGCAAACACTTCTGTCTTTTGTACAAGCAGATATTGAGATTGGCCAAACTAAGTCTGGCCTCACAGAGTCTTCTGACTCTTTTCTTACCCACTTCAATCGTCGCCAAACTGCTCCGTTTAAACCGAGCATCGCTTTTGATCTGATCGGCAAGACTGAACAACATTTAAGCGATAAACTTTCAAAGTTCTATAGCCAGCAAGATTTAAACGCCTTTTCTTTTTCGATCTACCAACACTTAGCCGATCTCTCTTTCCGCGGCTTAAGTAAAAATAGAATCAACGTGAATTTCGGCGGTGACCACAGCCTTTCGATGGCCACCGTCGAAGCTAGCCTTCGTAAAAATTCAAACACCCTGGTTATCTGGATTGATGCTCATGCTGATTTAAATTCAGCCGAAGAAAGCCAATCAGGAAATCTGCACGGCATGCCCGTATATTACTTAATGCAAAAACCAGAAAATAGGCCCGCATCGCTATCTTGGATGAAAAATCATTTACCAAGCGCAAATATAGTCTATTTCGGAGTGCGCGACTTAGATCCTTTTGAACGCGAATATTTAGAAGCCAAAAATATCATGCACTTTACAGTTCACGATATTCGCACCCAGGGTTTAATCTTTTGCTTAAACCAGCTTTCTAAAAAAATAAATCAATTCGAAAACGTGCATGTCAGTTTTGATATTGATTGTCTAGATACTGACTACGCTCTTTGCACCGGAGTTCCCGTAAATAACGGCTTAGAATTATCCGAGATATTTTCATTAGCCCAGGTAGTGGCTTTAAGCGGAAAACTAAGAAATCTTGATATGGTCGAGATCAATCCCCGCTTAGCTCAATCAGCCTTAGAGCTTAATGAAACTTTTGAGATCGCTTTACAGTTTATTCAACAGATTACAGAGGGGAAATCACAATATGCTTCAGTTTATCCAACAGATTCAGCAAGAGCTTAAATTTAGAAATTTAGACATGATGGCTTACGAACCACGTGTCGAATTTCAAATGGATCAGGGAAATTACTTATTAAAAACAGCAACAACAACGCAAGAGTTAAAATCGGCGTTCAAACTTCGTTATGACGTGTTTTACAATAACGATAAAAAAGATGTGCGTAAACTTGATATCGATGTTTACGATTCAGTTTGTGATCATTTAATTATCGTCGATAAAAAAACAGATTCTGTGGTTGGAACTTACCGCATGAATAATTCTTCAAGCCTTCAAGATTTTTATTCGCAATCTGAATTTGATTTAAAATCATTTGCTTTACCCTACTCAAACTTTGTTGAGCTAGGCCGTGCTTGTATTGATACCCAACACCGCACTGGTGTTGTGATTTCTTTACTCTGGAAAGGCATTTACTTTTACATGCGCCATGTAAAAGCAAGTTTACTTTTTGGTTGTTCAAGCATTAAAAACATCACTCCAAAACAGGCTGCTTTAGTTACAAAATACTTTGAGCAAACCGGAAGCTTAAACTGTAAATATAAAATCAAACCACACTTAAGCTTTAAGGTACCTTTCTTTGACGAATACTTTAGCTCTATGCCAGAAAAACTTTCAGAAGAACAAATAAAAGAGGCTGAAGATCTTATTCCGTCATTACTAAAAACTTACTTAAAAGTAGGTGCAGAAATTCTAGGTGAACCGGCTTATGATTCGGACATGCACTGCATGGATTTCTTAACTTGTCTAAAAGTAGAAAACTTAGCACAGCGTTATGAAAAACGTCTGGAAAAAGTAGCCATTTAATTTTACTCTTAAGGCTGATGCTCAATCAGCCTAACTTTCACGAATATTTTCAGTTTGAACAGGTGTTAAAGCGCCAGCGTGTGACTAAAAACCCATTCTGGAGCTTTATCTCTTCTGACGAAGTCGTTCATCGCGGCACTTCTTACCCTTTGTGGAAAGTTGTTTGTGAAAATGAAAATTCAAAAAAATCCAGCGAAGAAAAAGTGACTTTGATTATCACTGGTGGCGTTCATGGTTTAGAAAAAATCGGAAGCCAGCTTTGTGTATCGCTCATTGAAAAATATTTTGAACTTTCTATGTGGGATACTGTTTTTCAAAACAAGTTAGAGCATATTCGCTTAGTGTTTTTTCCATTTGTTAATCCGGTTGGTATTCAGGAACGCACACGCTCAAATGGCCAGGGTGTAGATTTAATGCGAAATGCTCCTATTTCGGCCCAAGAAAAAGTTCCAACATTGGCCGGTGGCCATAGACTAACCAATATGATTCCCTGGTACCGCGGTAAAGCTAATGAGCCCATGCAAAAAGAAGCTCAGTTTCTTGTCGATGCAGTCACTGAAGAAATTAAAAATTCTAGTTTTACTTTGTCGTTAGATATTCATTCGGGTTTTGGGATTAAAGACCAAATCTGGTTTCCGTGGGCCTTTAGTAAAAAACCTTATCCGAAGTTAGATTTTATCAATGTCATGATGGAGCTTTTTGAAAAGCTCTACCCGTTTCATATTTATAAAATTGAACCACAATCAAAAGTCTACTGCACCCATGGTGATCTTTGGGATTATATCGCACACGAAAGAATTCAAAATCTGAACTACGTGCCTCTGACTTTAGAACTGGGGTCGTGGATTTGGGTTAAGAAAAATCCTCTGCAGATTTTTAAACTGGATGGCTTGTTTAATCCGATCAAAAAACACCGTATTAAACGCACTTTACGCCGTCACCAGCTTTTAATTGATTTTTTAATTCGCTTTTTACTGTACAGCCAAACAGAACAGTTTAAAAATACTAACTTGCTTGAGCATTACAACAAAGGCTTAGAAAAATGGTATCCGCATCACAAAACTCTGTAGGTCAAAGAAATTGGATCTTAATCCGTGGTTTAGCCCGCGGCGCTGGCCACTGGGCCAACTTTCCTGAAAAATTAATGCAGGCTTTTCCAAATGATAAAGTTTACTGCGTGGATATTCCTGGTAATGGTTATTTAAACGAAATTCCAACGCCGTTAAAAGTTTCTGACTTTATTCCGTCATTTGAAGAACAATTAAAACAACAAAACTTCGATGCCAGTATTCCAACTTATGGCTATTCGTTATCACTAGGCTCAATGGCGATGGTTGAATGGGCTAAGCAACGCCCT
>CAMLRE010000017.1 GCA_946482355.1 uncultured Bdellovibrio sp. | reverse complement strand
CGAATTTAAAGATGCTCCTGATCGCGCCTGGGCTTTAGAAAGACGCTACCCTATCAGAACTTTACCTCTTTACGGAGTTAAAAGTGGTCATGATTATGGTGATGTTCCAGAAAACGATATTTATTTAACTAAGCCATTTGATATCGAACCTTACCAAAATGAAATGGTAAAAAAAGTTGCGATCTCTTTTTATCCGGCTATCGGTGTATCATTCGGTTTACATGGTAAACATTTAGAAGAAATGAAGGCTTTAGTAAAACCTTTAATGGGTAATTTAACGCCTTATCAACAAGGTGTGATCATTGAAAAAATTAACAAACGTTATAAAGATACACCACCTCCTCCACACATGGGTCGCGGTGATTATATTCCAGAAGATACAAATAAACCTATCCGCATGGCTTTATGGACATTCAAACAGGCCCTAGGTGATCCAAGACCACAACTAAAAGAAGGCAGTGGTTTTAACATGGCTTTTGATACGTACATTGCTAACTATCAAGCAGCTAAAGCAGCAGACTTTGATTTAAAAGACCAGAATTACAAATTTGCTAAAGCTTCAGATCTTATGATGTATCAAATGATCTGCGGCGACAAAGTAGGTAAAGTTGAAGAAGGTACATTCTCAGGAATGAACTTCTTAGCTCCGCGTCTTGTAAGTTACAGCGGCGAACTTAAATTCTGTAAAGACACTTGGATTTTTAAAAACGTAAAATCTGATGATGCACAAACTTGGAAAACATCTATGCACGATTGGAAAATCGAGTTAGACGGCAAAACTTATGAAAATCCAACTCGTTTTATTATGGCACGCATGTATGCTCATTTACTTGGTAACTTTCGTGATATCGAAAAAACTGATAAGGGCCAAGGTTTTGACCGCTGGTGGGTAACTAGCATTTTACCTGGCTTACAAGAACAACTAAAAAAATTAGACGAGCGTTATGGTAAAGTTGTTGAAGCCGCTGATAAACAAATCAACGACCACAAACCATGGTATGATAAAGTTATTGATGGATTATTTAACGGCAGTTACTACTTAGATAAAAACGTAGGTGATAATTTACGTTTTGAATTTGAAATGTATAACGCCATCTTAAAATCAGTACTTTTAGGTGAAAAAACGAAATCAAAAAAATGGGAATACGTTTTAGATGTGCACGATCTTGCGATCGAAAGACGTAATGTTATTCCTCAGGTCTCATCTGAATCTGCAGCTATGCGCTTAAAACAAAGATACAGCTGGTTATTCAAATTCATGAAAGATGTAAAATCAGAAGATGTTACAAACTTAGATGAATTTTCTGAAAAACTTCTTTTACCGGCGCGCGAAAAAATTAAATTAGTGCGTGAAGCTAATTTAAAAACTCCGCAACAATGGGCTAAAAACGCGAAGCTTCTTAAAGACGTTGTTATGTTAGAAGTAAGCTTAAATGCTTTAACTCGTGAGTTAAATGTTATTCGTATGCAAGAATTTGAAATGAACTTCAAAAACTTCATGGCGTTATTATCAAGACCAAGCTTGAAATTCGACGAGATGATCGTAGCTAAAGAAAGACTTTATAAATCAAACACGATCATTCTTGGTGGCTTTAAACAAATGGCTGAATTAGTAGGTTCAGAAAATTTACCGACCGAAGTTCAAACAATTTTAGCAGTGGCCAACGGTCTTGAAGCTTTAGAGATCGAAGTGAATCGTTTCTTATTAATGAAAGTAAAATTAGCTGACCGTTTAGAGATTGATATGTCGCAGTTAAATACTTTCTTAAAACACAGATCTTTAGCTCCGACACCGAAGCAAGGGTCAGTGAAACCACACGGATCGTAATTGTCTAAGCTATGTACACTGACGCAACGATTGGCGTTTTTAATGTCTCAAGATGAGAAAACAGAGCCTGTAAACGCATTTAAACGCTTTAAACGGGCATTGAAATTGAAATTAACTTTTAACGAAGAATTATAAACGGAGACTTGAACATGAAAAAATTAGTAATCTTAGCCATCTTAGTAGTTTCTCAAATCGCCTTAGCGCAATTTAAAGCGACTGAAGTCACTAAGCCATTAACTTTAGAACAAGCACGCCGTGTGAATGTTGAGCGTAAGGAAACTAAAGATTATATGGAAGCCGTAAGAAAAGGTAAGGTTACTCAGCCAATCAGAGCTGCTTTAGTTAAGTTATTATCTGAAGCGACGGCTAAAATCGGCGGTATCGATTCAACTAACTTAGAATCTTTAGCGGCCACTCGCCCTGAAGTTTTAGACAAAGTAACTCAATTAATCAGCTTATCTAAATCAGGTTCTCCTGAGCAAAAAACAAAAGCTGCTGCTGATTTAAAAATTTTAAGCGAAGCTTCTAAATATGAAATGACTAAAGAAAACGTAGAAGTTTTAGAAAAAATCACTGAAATGTCTGATTACAACGAAGCAGCAAAACAATTTAAAGCTGAATTAATCAAAACTTTACGCATGGGTAAAGCTAGATCAATCGAAGAAGCCATCAAAATCGCTTCTAACGGTAAAATCACTTTAGAAAAAATTAAGGAATGCATCATCTAATAAAATCATGTAGTCTATAAAACATGATTGAATGGCTATCAAATTTAGAAAAATCGATTTTGCTCTGGATTAACCAAACAACTTCGAATTCTACATTTGATGGCCTTTTTCCATTTTATACCGATCTTCACAAAGTTAAATGGTTCATCATCCCCGCAGTTTTATTACTTCTTTTTTATTACATTAAAAGATACCGCCGCGCCGGAGTAACTTATTTCATTTTTTTACTTTTAGCTTTAGGTATTAGTGATTTTACCGGCAAATTGGTGAAAGACCAATTCGACCGTCCCCGCCCGTTCACCATAACCGAATTAGGTATTAAACAAAAAAGCCCGGCTGGCGAAGGCCATGGTTTTTATTCAAACCACACATCGAACATGTTTGCCTTTGCTACTTATACGTCGCAGTTTTTTCCGGCGGGTAAAGCTGTATTTTTTGCTTTTGCTATCTTAACGGGTTATTCACGTATGTATAATGGTGTTCATTACCCTTCTGATGTTTTAGCTGGTGCGGTTATGGGAATATTAATCGGCTGGCTTGTCAGTCAGCTGGCCAGAAAAGTTGTTTACCGAATTCATTGGGCTCACCTGGAGAAAAAATAATGAAAGCAATTGTTACTGGAGCAAATGGTTTTTTAGGATCATGGTTATGCAAGCGCCTTTTAGAAGAAGGCCATGATGTTACAGCTCTTGTACGTAAAAGCAGTGATTTAAGCGAGATTGAACACCTTAAACTTAAATATGAATATGGTGATGTCACTGATAAATCATCTCTACAAACTGCTTTTAAAGATAAAGACTATGTTTTTCATTTAGCCGGAGTCATTGCTTATAAATCAGCAGACCGACCTTTAATGGATAAAGTAAATATCGGCGGAACGCAAAACGTAGTTGATGTTTTAGTTGAACAAAAACAAGCTAAACTTTTAAATTTATCTTCAGTCGTGGCTGTTGGTGCTAGCTTTAAACCTGTCGCTTTAACAGAAGAATCTCCTTACACGATTCACAATTTAAACCTAGGTTATTTTGAAACAAAACATGCGGCAGAAAAGATTGTCACTGCGGCGGCTAAAAATAATTTAATTCATGCAGTAAGTGTTAACCCAAGTACGATTTATGGTTTTGGCGACGCTAAAAAAGGAAGCCGTAAAACTCAAGTGAAAGTGGCACGCGGAAAATTTCCGTTCTACACAGGTGGCGGAGTGAATGTCGTTGCTGCAGAAGATGTTGTTGATGGTATTCTAAAAGCCATTGATAAAGGGCGTAATGGCGAGCGCTATTTACTGTGCTCAGAGAATATGACGATCAAAGAATTATTTACAAAAATCGCTGGCTTTGCGGGCGTTAAGCCACCAAAGATTTTTATGCCTTTTCCGGTGTTAAAATTAATTGGGCACATCGGTGATTTAACTGGCTCAGGTTTATCTGTTGAAAACGCTTATACCGCTTCTATGTATCACTGGTTTAACTGTGATAAGGCCAAAAAAGAACTTGGCTTTAGTCCGAGACCGTCTGATATTGCCATCGAAAACAGTGTACGATGGATGAAGGACCACGGTTATCTAAACAAGTAACCTGCATAAGCTAAATGAGAATCATTTTTATATTATTTTTTTCACTTCTAGGTGCTGCCACCGGCTTTTATTTGGTTAAGGTTCCTTCAGAAGAAACCATTAAAGGCTGTTTTAAGACCACGATGTATGGCATTGACCTATGCCCCACTGATAAAAAAACCTATGTTCCTCTTAAAAATATTTCTACTAAATTACAACGTGCCATTATTTTAACTGAAGATTCAGCTTTTTATACCCACAAAGGTTTTGATGAAGAGGGTCTTACCCGTTGTTACGAAAAACTAAAAGAAACGCACAAGATTACGTGCGGCGGCTCTACAATCACACAGCAGTTAGCGAAAAATTTATTTTTGTATAAAGATAAAACTTTTGTGCGCAAGGGTTTAGAAGCTTTAATTACTGTAAAATTAGAAAAGACTTTAACTAAAAAAGAAATTCTAGAGCGCTATCTAAACGTAGTGCAATTCGGTAAAGATATTTACGGCGTTAAACAAGCGGCGCAATTTTATTTTAAAAAACATCCGTCTGAATTAGATGTGGTTGAATCGGCCTTTCTAGCGATGGTTTTACCTAATCCTGAAAAGTATTCTAAAAGTTATTACCGTAAAGATTTAACAAAGTTTGCCCGTAAAAGAATTTCTGGCATTGTTCGCGATATGCACCGCTATAAAATGTTAACCGATGATGATTATTTTATGGCTATGGGAAAACTAGAATACTTTCTCACAACCGGGCATCAAGAAGTTGATTCGAATGCTTCTGATCTGAGTTCTGATGAATTAAACGAAATGATTAATGAAGGCACTGAACCTTCTGCGGTAGCTACAGATTTACCTGCTGAAACTCCACTGCCAGATGTACCTGCGCAGATAGAAAAGCCAGCAGAACCTACTGAAAATTAATTAACCAATTTTTTCTTAAATAAACGAAGACCGATAAAGCTAAATAAAACCAGATAAGCAATTAATACTGCAATGTGGGCTATGTCGATTAATCCAATTTCTTTGTATAAAACAGTACGCACTAATTTTACCGCATGAGCTAATGGAAACACATAGGCCGCTGTTTTTAGATAATACGGAATTTCGTCTAAAGAAAAGTAAGTTCCACTGATCATCGAAAGAGGAACAATTACTCCTGAAGTTGAAAATACGAAGCTATCGTAGTTTTTTGCGATCGCTATCATAATCATACCGAATGAAGCGAACACCAAACTTAATAAAAATAAAACAGGCGCAATCACAAAGAAATTTGGATTAAATAATCCAAACATTGATGAAATTAAAAATACACCCAGAACGCCCAGAAAACCTTTAGTTGCAGCCCACAACATTTCGCCAAAGAAAATTTGTGTTGTTGAAACCGGCGTTAACAACATCGCGGCATACGTTTTCTGGTATATAAGCTTCGTGTAATTCGGATAAGTCGATTCGAAGTACGCCACCATCATTGCTGTCGTACATAACAGACCGGCAAAATAAAATTGTAAGAAAGACATTCCTTCAATTGAAGCGATGTAATGCCCAAAGCCAAAACCAAAAGCTCCTAAGAACATTAATGGTTCAAGCGTGGTCCAAAAAAGAGAAACGATAAAAGTTTTTTTAAAAAATAAAAAATTACGAAGCCAAACATTATACATCGTCTAGCTCTTTTCGCGGATTTGGTATCCGGCCAATTTTAAAAACACATCGTTTAAATTTGCAGCGCGCACGTAATAATGTGTGTTCTGAATGTGATTGATAAAGCCTTGTTTTGATTCAGCGGTTTTAAAGAAAATAAATAAGTTTTCTTCGTACTCTTGGTATTTTAAGCCGGCTTGTTCAACTTTATTGATCCAGTAGCCTTTTTCTTTTCCGACTTGTAATTCGATCACTTCAAGGCCCACATGTCTTTCGATTAATTCTTTCGCTGTGCCGTGATCTAAAATTACCCCGTGATCGATCATGATAATGCGGTCACAAAGACGTTCAGCTTCTTCCATGTAGTGAGTAGTTAAAACAAGAGTCGTATTATTTGATTTTAGACGTTCAAAATAATTCCAAATCCATAAACGGGCCTGTGGATCTAATCCGGTTGTAGGTTCATCCATAAGAATGAATTGCGGTTTATGAATAAGTGCACGCGCAATCGCTAAACGGCGTTTCATTCCGCCACTTAAGGCTTCTACACGTTTGTGCTTAAAATCAGAAAGTTTCATTTCAGCTAACAAGTGTTCAGCCTGAGCTTCAGCTAAATCACGATCCATATTATGATAACGGCCAAATAATAGTAAATTTTCTAAAGCACTGAAATCTGTATCCAGACAGTCTTCTTGTGGAACAACACCGATACGCGAACGAATTTGTGTAATATCGTTTTTAGTATTTAAACCAAGAACTAGAAGTTCACCTGCTGATGGAACAACCTGCCCGTAAATCATTTTGATGGTTGTGGTTTTTCCTGCGCCATTTGGCCCAAGAATCCCGACACACTCGCCAGGTTTAATTTCAAAAGAAATTCCGTTCACTACAGGAATTCCATCGTAAGTCTTCTTTAAGTTGATCGCGCTGAGAGCTAAAGACATGTAGAAATAATAGCAGCCAAATATTTAAAAGTCCGGAACTTAAAGTCAGCGACTTGGCTAAAGGCTAAGGTCTTAAAACCTTCGTCTTGCCAGTAAACAATAAACTCAGTAATTCGCAAAATTTAATCATATAATTATGTAAAGCTTTAGGAGTTCATCTTGGCGCTCTATTTTAAATTATTCATATTTTTTGTCGTATTTAGTTTCAACTTTGCTCATGCGGGAATTGATGCGCAAACGCAAGATTTAATGAAACAGTACGACTTTGTTAAAAGTTCTATGGCTAAACATCCAACATTAAACTTTGATCAAGAGTTAAGATCTCTTGGGCGAGATGCTTTAGCGCTAGAGGCCAATAGACAGTATTATAAAAATGATGCACCAACCGATGCTTCAGTTAAACGCCTGTCTGAAATTCTTATTGATAGCTATCATGATGAATGTCAGAGAAATAAAAGTTCAAAATTTTGTAAAGCTGTAACTGACAACCGCGCTGCTTATAAAACAAAGTACGGCACTGAGTACACCCCACAAGCGATCAAATACCCCAAAATTGATTTGAATAATTACACTTACACTTTTGCTGATGGAAAAGTTTTTGATTTAAAACAAAAGGTCCCGCAACAGACCACCGTAAGCACATCTGCAACTACAAGTACCTCTGCTGTTACAAGCACTTCTACCGCCGCAAATACCTCTTCCACGGTAGCTGCACAAGATCCTTCCGGTGTTAGCTGCGAATGGATGTCTGGCATAAAACGAAGAGTTCTTAGTGGTGAAGGCTGCGAAAGCAATGTTTGTTCGGCAATGGTGATTTGTACTAAAAACGGAAAAAAAATTAAACGCTTAGCCACATGCTCAGGTGACCTTTGCGGCGAAGGAAAAGCAACAGCCTGTCATCAACAATTAGGTTTTGGTTCTAAAAAAGTTGTTTTTGGTGGCGACAAAGGCTCTTCTTCGCAGCCTAATTCACCTCAACCCAAATCAAATAAAGAAAGTAGCACACGTTAAGATATGAAAAAATTAATTATTTTAAGTCTGATAACTTTAACTTTCAAAAGCTTTGCCGGTACTGATTCGATGATTGAAATTCAAGGTGTTATCGGTAGTACATTCGATAAAAACAATGTTCAAGTTTATGATACGTTAGATCAAACTTATTTTTTACCGCGTACGGTTTTTGCTAAAGATATGCGTATTGCTGCGGGTGTTCCTTTTGTCGTGGAAGTCGATGAAAAAATGTATGACTCTTTAGATATCAAGCCAAGCGATAAAAAAATTAAAGTGCAGATTACTTTAGAAAAGAAAGATAAGTAAAAAATGTTGAAATCATTTTTATTATTTTTTATCAGTTGGACTCTAGCAAGCTCTCTGGTCTTCGCGAAAGAAGGTCCACCCAAAAGCGAATTTAAAAAATTTATTGATCATCCTGACTACGAAACCTACATGTATGATTCGGGTCCTGCATCGACAGTCATGACATCCCTTTTGGGTATGTGTGCTGCTGGTATTGATGCTGTAAACTACTCCTGCTATTATGGAAAAAAATGGTTCGGCTCCGATAAACCTTCACCGGTAAACAGCAGCGGTAATCGCATTCCTTTTCGTAAAGGCACTTTACCTGAATGGGCTACACCGTCTGAGACTCCAACGGCACTTTCTGATATTCGCAATAACCGCGGTCGTAATGCGCCAGCTCAAACGCCGACAGCTAAAGATCCTAAAATTACCGGTGATCGAGCTGCAGCTTCAACCGCGACCGAAGAGTGCGTTTGGGATATGACACGCCCACCACGTATTATCATGGCGCCTGGTTGCAGCACTCCTGGTAAATGTCTGTGCCGCGGACAAGTTATTTGCGGCAACAAAAGCCGCGTAGCTGTGTGTTCAGAAAACTTTTGTAAAGAAAACTCCGCTACGGCGTGCGCAAAGCAACTGCGCTACTCAAGCAAAGTCGTGAATTAATTTTTACTACGACCCAAAATAAAAAACCCGGTTTTTACACCGGGTTTTTTATTTTTTAACTAGTCTTTATTTTTAGGTGGTTTTGGACGTTTATGTGGGTCCAATTCACGGCAACGGATACGGATATTTTTCGGAGTTACTTCAATTAACTCAGAATCTTTGATCCATTCCATAGCTTGTTCTAACGACATTGGTTTAACTGGTACTAAGCGGATCGCTTCATCGGCACCAGATGCACGAACGTTCGTTAATTTTTTCTCTTCGCAGATATTAACGATCATATCGTTATCTTTAGCGTTCTCACCAACGATCATACCTTCGTAAACATCTTGAACCGGTTGTACGAACATACGACCACGTTCTTGTTTAAACCAGATAGCGTAAGCTGTTGTAACACCTTTACGATCGGCGATCATCGCGCCATTTAGACGAGAGTTGATATCGCCACGGTATTCATCCCAACCGTCGAAATTTGTATTTAATAAACCAGTACCACGAGTATCAGTTAAGAACTCAGAACGGTAACCGATTAAACCACGCGATGGAATACGGAATTCTAAACGTGTACGACCAGAACCTTTTTGAACCATGTTCGTCATAACACCTTTACGGATACCTAACTTCTCAGTTACAGCACCTACGTAAGCATCTTCGATATCGATAACGGCGATTTCCATCGGCTCAAGTTTTTTACCGTTTTCTTCTTTGAAGACAACTTGTGGTTTAGAAACTAATAACTCGAAACCTTCACGGCGCATTTGTTCGATTAATACACCTAATTGTAACTCACCACGGCCGATAACTTTGAAAGCATCAGTCGCGTTTGTTTTTTCCATACGGATAGCTACGTTGTATAATAATTCTTTCTCTAAACGATCTAAGATCTTACGAGAAGTAACTTGTTTACCTTCCATACCGGCGAATGGACCGTTATTTACAGAGAAGATCATTCCTACTGTAGGCTCATCAACTTTGATACGTGGTAATGGACGTGGGTCAGTTGCAGAAGTGATAGTGTCACCGATCGTGAAATCTTCAAGACCCGCAACGATAGCGATATCACCAGCGCCGATTTCTTGAACCGGAACCTGAGAATTGATGTGGTAAGAGAATAACGCAGAAACTTTAACTTTTTTCTGACCGTTTTCTTGAACACACATAACTTCGTCACCAACTTTGATTGTGCCAGAACGAACACGGCCGATCGCTAAACGACCAACGTACTCATTGTAACCAATGTTAGAAACCATGATTTGTAATGGAGATTCTAAATCAGCTTTTGGTGGTGGAACTAAGTTTACGATAGCATCGTATAAACACTCTAAAGAGTTAGTTTTTACGTTTGGATCAAGAGTGGCCATACCTTCACGCGCGATAGCGTAAACAGTATGGAAATCACATTGTTCTTCGTTAGCATCTAAGTCGATGAAAAGATCGAAGATCTCGTTGTGAACTTCTTGAATACGAGCATCTGGACGGTCGATCTTGTTGATACAAACCATAACTTTTAAGTTTTGCTCTAATGCTTTTTTTAATACGAAACGAGTTTGTGGTAATGGACCTTCAGAAGCATCGCAAAGGATGATCGCGCCATCTACCATGTTAAGAACGCGTTCTACTTCTCCACCGAAGTCACTATGGCCCGGAGTATCTACGATATTAATTTTAATATCTTTGTAAGTGAACGACGCATTTTTTGCAGCGATAGTGATACCACGTTCTTTTTCAAGATCCATAGAATCCATAAGACGTTCTTCAACGGCTTGGTTATCACGGAACATACCCGCTTGTTTGATTAAGTGATCTACCAGAGTTGTCTTCCCGTGATCGACGTGCGCGATAATCGCGATATTTCTAATTTTTTTTGGATCTTGAATCATCGTATTTCCTTACGTTGTTAAAATGTGAAATCTAAAAGCTAAGTTCAGCTTTGCATCCTGCGCATCCGCGCACTACCCGTGCCCGCCCATAAGAAATTCCTCATGAGACGTGTCTTCCTGGTCAAAGTCTGAAATTGAACGAAAGAAGTCTAGCGCACAAGACAAGACTTCGTCATTATTCTTCAACTGAAAAATATCTTTTCTGAACTGGGCAGCTCCTGGATATCCTGTCGAAAACCAAGAAGCAAATTTTTTCAGCTGAATACCTAGGATATGCTCTGAACAGTGTGTCTGTAAAGCCACATGCAGGTCCTGAAATATACCATGGTAGTTACGTTTAAGGTCCGAACGCACTGGTTCGTTCTTCCATAAGCTTAAGGCATCAGCAAAAATTAGTGGATTTTTAAGAGCACCGCGACCAATTAAAACGCCATCGCAGCCTGTTTCTTTAAGGCGCTTAACAGCAGATTGTGGAGTTAAGATATCGCCGTTTCCTAATAAAGGAATTTTTGTTTTCGCTTTAAGATCAGCAATAAAATCCCAGTCAGCTAAACCAGAATAACCTTGAGCACGTGTACGGCCATGAATAGCCACCCAAGTAATACCTGTATCATGAGCTAAATTACAAACATCAAGCGCGTTTCGTTGAGTTTGATCCCAACCTGTTCTGATTTTGATCGTCACCGGAATTTTTACGGCTTTAACACAAGAACTTAAAACCTTTTCCATCGTCACAAGATCTTTCATCATTGCAGATCCTGCGCCTTTTTTTACAACTTTGGGAACCGGGCAACCGAAATTTAAATCAACAAAATCAGCTCCCAGTGATTCAGCCACCTGTGCGCCTTTAGCAATGGTTTCTGCATCTTCGCCAAAAAGCTGAATGCCGATAGGGCGCTGAGATTCGTCGTAACTCATTAATTGCATTGTACGTTCAGATTTGTATTCAATTCCCGTAGCAGAAACGAGCTCAGTCACAACCACTGAAGCGTCAAGTTTTCGCATAAAACTACGAAACGCGTGGTCAGTGATTCCGGCCATAGGAGCCAGAACGAAAGGGTTCTTCTTTAGAGCCTCTAAAGGGTGTACGCGATTGGCATGTAAGCCATTAAGACTATTAAGATTTGTTGAAGTTGCCGACATTGCGGATCTGGTTATGCCTGTGATCAAATTTACCGTCAAGGATTAGACAAAATAGCTCTTAAAAGTGTTTATAACCGTGCATAAATAACAAGGCTGTATTAGGCTTTCGCGCATGAAAGCTTTTGTATTTATCCTAACCTTGATTGCAGCTCTTTTAGCTCGAGCTGAAACTGTTAAACCCATCTATTCTTCACATTTTGTTTTAACGCGTATTTTTGGATGATATCGAACCACAAATGGGGTTTTAGACCGGATGTGATCACGAACGCTTATGTTGTGCATCTTAACAAAATTTACCTCTATGACGATAAAGCCTATTACACCGGACACCAGCGCTGCATTGATGATTCGTTGGCCCATGAATTAGCGCACTACGTGCAGGTGCAATACCGCAAGTGGGATTTAAATGATGACAGCCTTGAATGGGATGCCATTGATACACAGAACTGGTTTCGTGCGCAACACTGTTCAAACGAATAGTTATTTTCAAACGGTCGCGCCCTTATCATAAAAATTTAAAAAAGTATATATTATATTCGGCTATAAAAAGGTCGGTTTTTCAGTCTACAAATTGCTAAAATTCGCAAGCGTTGTTAGTATATTCAATCCATGAACAACGATATCGCGGCAATAAAAAAACCTTACTATCACTGGCTTGAGCGGGCTCAATTAGGCCAGCTTGATTTTGCCGTGATTCAACTGCCGCAGTTTCTTAATGAACAGTATATCGCGACCATCCAAGAACAGATTTCTAAACTTAATTTAGAACTATTTCCCTTGCCGAAAGCGCGCACCTACGAATCTTTCGATACGAGAAGCCACAGTATGGTTTCAGATTTGTTAAGAGGAAAAAACTACAGCTTTAACCGCAATACTTATCAAGAACTAACGGATGTAGTTTCTGTTTATCTGAAAAATGAAACCCGTTTGTCATTAGATCAAATCGGTAATTATGATTTAGGTGTTACTTTAGCGCGCGAGTTAAATCCCGTACTGATCGAAAAACAATTCGCGTTTCAAACGGCTAAAGAACGTCTGCGCTTAAGAAATTTCATGAAGTTTTTAGGTCGCTTCGAAGCCCAACAAAACGAATATCTTATTGGCTTTGTGCTTCTTGAAATGATTGATAACTTTTTTGTTCTTCGCCAGAAATTTCCTGAATTTAAAGTTTATTTATCGCTTGATATCGCAGGCATTAAATACGGTTTAGAAATTTCTGAACTGCACGTGCAAAAGCCGATGTTCGGCGAATATTTTATTAAACCGAT
>CAMLRE010000016.1 GCA_946482355.1 uncultured Bdellovibrio sp. | reverse complement strand
CTGCTTATTCCTGAAAGATTTCGCACCGTTCATCAAAATCATGTTATTCATTTTTTTCATAGCGAAGGAACCACTCGCCGCATGGGTGAGCGCGGAGCCACTATTTACGGACGTAGAAAAAATGGCGAAGAATTTCCGGCTGATGCCGCAATATCAAAAATTGACGTTGGCGGAAGCCAAATCATGACTGTGACGTTGCGTGATATTACCGATCGTGTGCGCGTTGAAAAGGCCCAGCAATTTTTATCTGAAGTGAGTGCTGCTTTAGCTGAGGGGCTTATTTTAGAAAGCACACTTCAGCGCTTAGCAGAACTTGTCGTAAAAAACTTATCTGATTTTTGTATTCTGGAAATTGCCTGCGGTGCTGACGAAGAACCGCTTCTAAAAATTGTAAGTAAAAATCTTGGTCCAGATGAAAAATGTGAAGAATGTATTCAATTAGCCGAATTGGTTAAATCTTCTCCGAGCGCTTTTTCACAGCTTATTCTGAAAATCAGACAACCCATTATGATTGAGCATCTTAACGAAGAACATTTAACATTACTTTCAAGCAGCGAAGCCCAACTGCAAACTTTAAAAAATCTGCGTTTAAGTTCACTTTTATCTGTACCCATGACGGCGCATAATAAGTTTATCGGAACACTTGTTTTAGTTTCGGCAACACCAGAGCACCAATACCACGAAAATGATTTACGTCTTGCCGAAGAGTTAGCTTCTCGCGCTGCACTTTCTATTGAAAATTCGCATCTTTATAACCAGGCCAAAAATGCAATCGCTACGCGCGAAGATATTTTAGCCGTGGTTTCTCATGATTTAAAAAATCCACTTACGGCCATTAAACTGATTGGCCAGACCCTGCAGCTCCTCGAAGCTCCGGATAAAGCTACCTGTGACAGGCTGGCTGCAAAAATTGAAAGCTCAGCGCGACAAATGCAAGTTCTTATCGGTGATCTTTTAGACTTTGCAAAAATTGAAAGTGGCACATTTTCGGTGATGCAAAAACCAGAAAGTTTAATGGATGCCGTTCGTGAAACAGTTGAATCTATGCAAGTGCAGGCTGAAGCTAAACAGCAAAGTTTAATTTGCAGCCTTGCAAAAGATTTACCGCGTGTAAATATTGATCTGCCGCGGATTGCCCAGGTAGTTTCAAATCTTGTCGGTAATGCTGTTAAGTTTACACCGGCCGGAGGGCGCATCACCATTTCAGCAAAAGCGCGAAGGTTTAATGTTTTAGTTTCAGTTTCTGATACGGGCACAGGTATTCCCGCAGAAAATTTAACTAAAATTTTTGATCGCTTCTGGCAAGCTGAAGCATCAAAAAACAAAGGCAGTGGCCTTGGGCTTTCTATAGCTAAAGGCATTGTTCAAGCCCACGGTGGAAAAATCTGGGCTGAAAGTCAGATCGGCCAGGGCACAACAATTTATTTTACGTTGCCATTATCAAATGAAGCCTCTTTTGAAAGTGATAAAACCACGTCTAAGCCTTCTTTAGCCTCTGAGCCCTTTGATCTTTCACAACCTGTTCTTAAAGGATCAAAGATTTTGGTGGTTGATGATTCGCCGGATAACTTATTTTTAATAAAACATTTATTAGAAAGTATGGGTGCTGAAGTTACGGTAGCTGAAAGTGTTAAATCGGCACTATCTAATATTAAATTTTCTATGCCGCACGTTTTATTTACTGATATCGAAATGCCCGAAGAAACCGGATATGACCTGCTTTCACAATTACGCCATTCAACAGATGTGAAAAACAAAACTCTTCCGGTGATTGCACTGACGGCGCACAGCCATGATCAAGAAATGAACCGTATAAAAAAAGCGGGCTTTGATTTTTATTTATCAAAGCCCATTAACTTAGAAAAAATGATTTCGGCGATCTTACAGTTTACGAAACACTAAAACTATATTTTGCTAAGCAGTTCTTGCTTTTTAGCGTCGTATTCAGCCTGAGATAAAGCGCCAGATTGAAATAATCTGTGTAAATCTTCGATGGCTTTAGACACATCGGCTGACTGAGCCGAAATTGAAGTTGATGAAACAGAGCTTGCGGCATTTGAAACCGTTGTTGCATCGCCAGAAAGTCTGTTAAATAAAACTTTCATCTCTGATTTCCAAACTTGGAAATAATTTAAGTCCGGCGATTCTTGGTTAACAACAACGCTTTCAGCGATCATATCGTGAAGTGTTTGGCGTTTTGCTGTAAATAAATTCATTAAATAACCAATACATAAAACTAAACCAGATAAGATACTGCAAAAATATCTGATGTAGGCTTGTTTTAAGGTTAAACGCTCACCTGATTCAGAAAGAACAACCATGCCCATCATGGCTTTGCCCGGAGTTCCTTTTAACGCTGAAGCTTCAAATACTGGTTTATAAATTAAACCTAAAATAATGCCACCAACGTACGGAAGCAACATTCCTAAAATCCACGCTGGAATCAACATGATTAAACCATCTAAAAACGAAGCTACAAATCTTCTCCAAAAACCTGAATAAACCACAAGTCATCCTTTCGCGTAGCTTAACTACGCCTCTTCGGCCTTAGCCGCTTAGTTTTCAAAACTTTCTGATAAAGCTTTTTTCTTTTCGAATAAGCCTACAACAATAATTGAAATTTCATACATCACCCACAAAGGCACCATAAGTAAAATCATACTTAAAGCATCTGGTGGAGCAGCTACCGCTGAAACTGCGGTAATACCAACGACCGCGTATTTCTTTTTTTCTTTTAAAAATCTTTGCGAGACTAAACCCATCATACCTAAAAAGGTAATTACAACCGGCATTTCAAAAGTTAATCCGAAGATAACCGCAGTTTGCGTAAAGAAACCTAAATAGTGATCGATCGTGATCATTGGCTTGTCGACATCGCCACCAAAGGTCATTAAAAATTTAAACGCCATTGGAAGGACTACGAAGTAACTGAAAAGTACGCCTAAGATAAATTGAAATGTTCCAAAGAAAATAAAGCCTGTCGCCATTTTCTTTTCGTTACGATAAAGCGCCGGCGAAATAAATTTCCAAAGCTGGTATAACCAAAAAGGTGCTGAAACAACTAAACCGGCAACGAAAGCAATTTTGATATGAGCCATGAATTTATCAATTGGGCCTGTGAAAACTAATCCGCCGTTTGGTAAATAGGGCTGAATCGGTTTACGGATAATATCAAAAAGTTTCTCGCTAAAACCCCAACATAAACACATACCGAAAAAAATCGCCCACGCGGCACGAGTTATGCGAAAGCGTAATTCGCCGATATGTTCGATCAATGACATGTTTTTTTCTTCGTCTGCGCCCGGCTGAGGGTGATTAAGATTTTGATTCATCTGATTTTTCTGCAGCCACTTCGTCTAAATTTTTAACCGGCGCGGATTGCGTTGGTGCAGTCGGCGTCGGTTGCTGGCTTTGAGCCTGTTGTGGTGGTGGCGCTTGTGTTTTGAGTAAATCAGATGGCTTAAATTCTGCTTCTCTTTTTAATTCGTCAAAAACACCAGAAGTGCTACGGCGAAGATCATTAAACATGCGGCCAATGTTGCGCATAACTTCCGGTAATTTTTCCGGTGGAATTACAATGATAAGAATTATTCCCAGAATAACCAAATGACTAAAACTCATGTATTAAGTTTTAGCTTAGGCTTTGTTAACTTTCAATTGTTCTTTTGGCAGGGTCACAATACCCATTTGATTGAGTTTTTCACGGGCGACTTCTGATCCCGTTTTCAAATACTTGTCATATAGCCTTAAAACGTTCTGGTCAGCTTGCACCGCAGATTTTTCGCTCATATAGCTTAGCACTTCGACAAACTCTAAAAAACGCTTAGAAAAGGTTTTATACACTTCACTTAAGTGATCTTCTTTAGTCCAGCTCGCTAAGTTAAAATAAGCTGCTGAACCCATTTCAGAATAGTAATCAATATCGACTAACTTCTTTTGCAACGAATCACCAAAAAAGCCAGCCGTATATAATGACCGATCTGCTAAGGTTTTCATGATTTCTTTTTTGCGGGTGCTTTCAGAATTCATCGCCACTAAATACATTTCAGCCAGGGTTTTGGGCGGATTTTCTGTCTGATCGTTATGCGTGCTTTGCGGGGTAAATAAATTGCGTGAATCGAGATAGTGTTTAAGCATGTGAACAAGATAAGTTTCCAAATACGGAAACGACTTTACTTTTCTTTGCTCTAAAGCTTCCTTTAGCGCTTCTGAAAAATGCTGTTCAGGTGAAATAAACAAAAATCCCATCTTGATATGCTTATCGGCCTTCATCTAGTCGTGCTTAACCTGAAAATAGCACCCAGCTTCAATTCCCGGCTAAAGTCTGGTTAAAATAGACTTAAACCTGTTTCAAAATAATCCGATAAGAACACTATGTTAAATTACGGCCCACTAAAATCTTTATTTCTTTCAGATGACATGAGCGAAATCATGGTGAATTCGTGGGATCATATTTTCGTTGAACATAAAGGTTGTCTTGTAAGAACTGCCGCGCGTTTTATGGATGCGCGTGAATTTCAAGATTTAGTTTTTTCTATCTTACTTAATGACAAACATGACTACAGTAAAACCTATTCTTTCGATGGCATTTTACCTGAAGGTCACCGTTACAATATCACTTTACCACCGTTAAGCCCCAAAGGCCCAACTCTTACCATCAGAAAATTTTTAGAAAAGAATTTTTCTTTAGATCAAATGATTTCTTCAGAATTTATGTCTGACAAAACCGCGCGCTTTTTAAAGCTGGCTGTTGAAGCCCGTTTAAATATCGTGGTTTCTGGTGGTACCGGCACAGGTAAAACTTCATTTTTAAATACCTTAGCCAGCCTTATTCCCGAAGATCAACGTGTTGTATCGGTTGAAGATACGCAAGAACTTCGTCCGACGCATGTAAACTGGATTTATTTAAAAACAGTTAAAGGCGAAAAAGGCACCGTGACTGCACGTGATTGTGTTTTTAATGCCCTTCGCATGCGTCCTGATCGTATTATTGTTGGCGAATGTCGCGGCTCAGAAGCTTTTGATATGTTGCAAGCCATGAACACAGGCCACGAAGGATCAATGACTTCGATTCACTCAAATTCAGCGAATGATTGTTTGGCGCGTTTAGAAACACTAATCAACGTTGCAAACCCTGATATGCCCCTTAAAATGGTACGCACTCAGATTTCTGAAGCTGTTGATTTAATTGTGCAGTTAAAACGTTTACCTGATGGACGCCGCCAAATTTCAGAAATCATTGAACTTACCGGAATGGAAATTGATATCATTACCCGTTCGCCGATTTTTACACGCAACAAATCCGGAAAACTTGATGTAACAGGTTATGTTCCGGATGTGATTCACAGAATAAACTATTCGGCGAAAAAGATTTCGCCGCAGTTTTTTGATCCCAATACCCAGCTTAAAAAATCAAGCTAGGTTCAGGCTTAAGCTAGGCTGTTTTTTTTCCAACGATACTTGTGATATGCGGCTGACTAAATAATCTTTCAGCCACACGCTTTACATCTTCTGAAGTAATGCTGTTATACACTTTATCGATATGAAGTGATTCGTTAAAATCGTTTCCGTAAAAATCATCAAAAGCAATCGTATTACATAAAGCTGATTTTCTTTGTAAACCAATATCGTTTTGCCCGATTAAATATCTTTTAGCACGGTCAAGTTCGCCCTGTGGAACAAGTGTGCTTCTGATTTTTTCAAATTCTTGATGAAACATTTTAATCGCCTTATCAACTTTATCCGGAGAACACGCAATATATCCGCCGAAATAACCGCACTCTAAACTTTCCATACGAATCGGAGAGACTGAATAAGCTAAAGAATTTTTATCACGAAGTTCAACGAATAAACGTCCGCCCTGGCCCGCCATGATGGCTTGAATGACATGAAGTGCATAACGGTCATGATCAGTGATATCAATGCCCTGCCAGCCCACAATAACGTGCGATTGCTCTTTGTTCTTTTCAGTAAAATACTTTTCATTTTTAACGATCGGTTTGTAGTCTACTTTCTTAAGTAAGCGCGGTGAACGGCTGAACTGTTTTTCTAAACGCTCAATGCTGTCCATCCATGTTTTTTTATCAAAATCACCAACAACGACAGCCAGCATATTTTTTGATGATTTAACTGTGTTTAAATAGTTAATCAAATCTGGTACTGCAATATTGTTAGTTGTTTCAATCGTGCCCAACTGATCAAAAGAGACCGGATGGTTAGGAAACATGTTTTTAACAAACTGTTTACCGCATAAATACGATGGCTGATCTTCTTTGGCGTGAATTTGGCGCTGCATAGCCTGGCGTTCACGGTCAATAATACCTGGAACAAAATCAGGCTCTAAGAACAATTCTTCCATAAGACCCACGATTTTTCCTTCGAAAGGTTTCATGTAATCTAATGAAAAACCGACGGTGTTTTTACCGGTAAAAGGTGCAAGACCCGCGGCAGATTCTTCAATCATTTCTAAAATTTGGTGTTCAGATCTTTTTTTTGTGCCGCCCAACCAAGAGCGGCCTAAAAGTTCTGATAAGCCCATTTTGTCAGGTGTTTCAATACGAGCGCCGCCGCCCAAAAGTAAACGAGCTGACACCGTTGGAATTTCTTGCGACTTTTCAAAGATCACACGCGTTCCGTGACTAGTTGTCAGGACTTCGATAGCTGATTTTTCGGTTTTTTTAATGTCTTTAAAAACAATTTTCGGAATTTTTGCCGGTTTGTTTTTTGCTTTTGGACGTTTTTCTTTTTTCTGCGATTCAATTAGGTTTAACCAACACTTATGCGAATCTTTAAGTAATTTTTCAAAGTCTTTTTCTGGCTGAGGACCTAAAACAGAATAGCAGGCCACTTTAGGGTCTAAATATTTTTTTGCCACACGCATAACATCTTTAGGTGTGATCTTTTGGATCATCTTTAAATATTTTTCATGAGCCATACTGTCGTTCATGTAAAATTGCGATGAGCCAATTTTGCTCGCGATGCCATCTACTGTTTCAATCGAATAAAACTGTTCTGAAGAAATATTGATAATTGATTTACGAATTTCTTCCCACGACACTTCTTCGTTCTTAATTTTTTCGATTTCGTGGTAAATACCTTCAAAAGCAATTTTTGGATCCTGCTCTAACACTTTAAAGCTTAACGCCAATAAACCCGGATCTTGCGGAGTGTAGCTGTAACTTGAAACACTGCTGACCAAGCTTGACTGCAGACGTAATTTTGAAAATAAACGGCTTGTTTCACCCTGGCCTAAAACCATAGCCATCACATCGAGGGCCGGCACATCTTTGTGTTTAATGGCAGGAGCCGGAAAAGCTAAGTTAAAATTACTTTCTTTTAAGTCTTTGTGTTTTACTTTGTAAGTTACTTTTTTAGCTTTTGGCTCAATGGTGCGTTTAATTTTTTTAAGTTTGTAGGGTTTAAATGAAGAAAAGTATTTTTCTACGTTTTCGCGCATGGCTTTTTCTTCAAAATCACCAGAAATAATTAAGCACATGTTCGAGGGAACATATCTTGATTGATAAAAACTTTTTAATTTTTTCACAGGCCACGATCTTACATTTTTTTCGTAACCAATGACCGGAATACCGTAAGCGTGCTTTTTAAAGACCGAACTGAATAATAATTGCGAAGACTGACGGCCCGGAGAATCCTGACCCATTTTAATTTCTTCGCACACAACTTCGCGTTCACTGTGTGTTTCATCGGGATCAAATGTCGGGTGCCCCATCATTTGTGAAACCACATCTAAAGCCACATCCTGAAAAGTTTTTGAAATCGTGACATAAAATACTGTTTGGTCAAACGACGTATAAGCGTTTAATTCCCCGCCAGAAGCCTCAACCAAGGACGCGATTTCACCCACTTTAAACTTCTGTGTACCTTTAAAAACCAAGTGTTCGATAAAATGAGAAATACCCTCTTCACCTTTTTTCTCGTCGGCGCTTCCGGTTTTAACCCACATCTGCACGCTGACCACAGGAGATTTATGGCTTGGAATAAGAATGACTTTAAGCTTGTTTTTAAGTTGAAATTTAATCTGTTTCATCTATAACTTTCCTTTATGTCTGCGACTGAACAATTTGGAATCTACATTCATATCCCATACTGCATTCAGCGCTGCTCGTATTGCGACTTTGCTACTTATGTACAATCAGAAATTTTAAATCCTGAAAGATATGTAGCTTTGGTCAAAGAAGAAATCCCTTTACGAAAACACTACTTTGGTTTTTCGCCGGACACCGAAAAAAAATTAAATACGGTGTACTTCGGAGGCGGTACTCCGAGTTTAATTTCTTCTAATCTTATTGTAGGACTGATTTCTGAACTCAACAAGCATGGGTTAACAACTGGTCCTGATGCAGAAATCACAATTGAAATAAACCCTGCGACAATCGACGAACGTAAAATAGAACATTATTTATCGGCCGGGGTTAATCGCTTTAGCGTAGGCGCGCAAACCTTTCACGATCGCTTATTGAAAATGGTTAAGCGTGAACATAATGCCAAGCAAACACTTCAGACTTTAGACCTGCTGAAACGTTACAAATTAAATTTTTCATTCGATTTACTTTTTGCGTTACCAACACAAACTGTCGAAGAACTTAAATCTGATGTGGAAATGGCTGTGGAAATCGGCTCGTCCCATATTTCACCTTATTGCCTGACTGTACCTGAATCGCACCCTTTATCGAAAAATCGCCCGCTTGAAGATGAGCAAGTTGAAATGTTTGATATTATTCATCAACACTTGACCGCAAAAAACTTCAATCGTTATGAAATTTCTAATTACAGCTTGCCGGGTAAAGAATCACGCCATAACCGCTTGTACTGGGATGATCACAGCTATTGGGGCTTGGGACTTAGTGCCCATTCATATTCAAAAACTTCTGAATGGGGTCACCGTTTTTGGAACCCGAACAACATCGATGTTTATGAAAAACAAATTCGCGGTGAATTATCTGTGCTTCCTGATAATCACATTGAGCGCCTTGAAAAACATCAGGCACTTACCGACTTTTGTCATACCTCACTGCGCGTTGCAGAAGGTCTTTCGTTGGCTCGTTTAGAGACTAAATTCGACACACCAGCAAGTCATAAAGCCCTAGAAATCGCGCAACCCATGCTTCAACATGGGCTAATTGCACTAGAAAATAATCATTTAAAGCTCACGCATAAAGGTGTGCTTATTAGTAATCAAATTTTTGAAAAATTCACGTTTTTAGCCAGTGATATTTCAGAGTAAAAAATCTGCCCCTTTCGCATTGACATTTTCTATATAAAACTCACACTTTAAGGGTTAATATTTTGAATATGCGAGGACCCTATGGCAGATGAAAAAAACAATACTCAAAATGGTGCAGAAAATTCGGCCGCTGGCGCTAGTGCTGAAGGTGGCGCGACTGTAACCCCAATGAAATCTGATTTAGAGCAAGCTCAAGAAGAGACTGCAAAATGGAAAAACGAATATTTATATTTACGTGCTGAATTTGATAATTACAAAAAGCACGCCATTAAAGAAAGAGCTGATCTTTTAAAATTCGGTATCGAACGTATCGGCCGCGATATTTTAGAAGTGATGGATAATTTTGAGCGTGCCCTACAAACAAAAGTGACTCCGGAAACTGTGCAAACGTTTAAAAACGGCGTTGAAATGACGGCGAAAGAATTAAAAGAAACTTTAAGCAAACACGGTATTGCCGAAGTGCCTAGTGAAAATCAGCCGTTTAACCCTCAAGTTCATGAAGCCATCAGCGCAGAACCTACGACTCAGGTTCCTGAAGGTCACATTACAAAAGTTTTCAAAAAACCTTATAAACTGCACGACAAGGTGATCCGCATGGGTCAGGTTGTCGTAGCAACAGCCCCTAAAGCGTAATTATGAGTAAAAAAGATTTTTATCAAACATTAGGCGTTACTAAATCCTCTTCTCCCGAAGAGATTAAGAAGGCTTACCGCAAATTAGCGATGCAGTATCATCCGGATAAAAATCAGGGAAATAAAAAGGCTGAAGAAAAATTTAAAGAAATTTCTGAGGCCTATGAAGTTTTAAGCGACGCTGAAAAGAAAAAAAATTACGATATGTTTGGTCACGCTGGCGTTAACGGTAACCCTTTCGGCGGAGCCGGTGGCGCACAGGGCGGAAATCCTTTCGGCCGTGGTGGCGGAAACCCCTTTGGTGGCGGTTTTGGCCAGGCCGATATCAACGATTTATTCGGTGATATTTTTGGCGAAGCCTTTGGTGGCGGAGGTGCGCGTACGCGTTCTTCATCCTCACAAAGAGGCTCTGCACGTAAAGGTGCCGATCTTCGCTACACGTTATCAATTACCTTTGAAGAAGCCGCTACGGGTACAGAAAAAGTCATTAGCTTTGTTCGCCAAGTAGGTAACAAAGAAGAGGCGGCTAAACTATCTGTCACTGTTCCTGCGGGCGTTAAAGAAGGTCAGCGTTTAAAATTATCTGAAGAAGGTGATAAACCCACTTCTGGAGCAGCCGGTGATCTTTACGTGATCATTAATCTGCAAGAGCATTTATTATTTAAACGCGAAGACGCTGATGTGATGTTAGATCTTCCGGTGAAATACACAGAAGCCATTTTAGGAACTGAAATTGAAATTCCAACCTTAACCGGCAAAGCGCAAATTAAAATTCCTGCGGGAATTTATTCAGGCCAGGTTTTACGTTTAAAAGGTAAAGGCTTTCCGCGCATTGGTGGCATCGGTAATGGCGATATGCTGGTTCGTCTTTTAGTGGACACTCCGCAAAAAACGAACAGTCGCCAAAAAGAACTTTTAGAAGAGCTTAACCGCTATGCTGAAGAAACACCGCTGGTAAAAACTTATAAAGAAAAATTAGAAAATTTATTGAGGTCTCGTAAATAATGAAAAAAATAATTATCACGTTAGCTGCATTAGCTGTGTTTCATGGTTGCACAAGCACCCCTTCAATTCAGACTCATCACAAAACGATTCCTTCGAAAAAAAATGAATACGCGGCGATTGAAAGCAGCAACACTCAAGCTGCCCCTTCAACAATTTACAGTCCGTTTCCGGCCGCTGTGGCCGCAACTCCGCAAGCAGCTATCGTTTCAGCGCCACAGCCGGTTGTGGTGGTTCCAGATGTTAAACACTTTGATTTTAACGAAGATAAAAAAGAAAAACCTCGTTCAACCGTTAGTTATGATTCTGACGCGCAAAAAATCGGCGTGATTCTTCCGATCACCGGAAAAAATGCAAGTCTTGGCCAGCGCGCTTTAAACGCTATTCGTTTAGGTCTTGGTCTTGAAGAAAAAAGCAATTTTCAATTAGCAATTTACGATAGCCAAAGTAATCCGGACTTAGCTTCACAAGGTGTTGAAAAACTTTTACGTGATGACCATGTTGTGGCGATCTTAGGTGGTTTAAGTTCAAAAGAAGCGCAAAACATTTCATCTAAAGCTGAATTTTTTCAGGTTCCGTTTTTTTCGTTCTCACAAAAATCAGGTTTAACAACAGATGCTGAATACACTTTCAGAAATTCGGTAACTCCTGAAATGCAGGTGGCTAGGCTTTTACAGCACGCTTTTAAAAATTTAAATGCAAAACGTTTTGCCATTCTTTATCCAAACGATGCCTACGGAACTGAATTTGCCAATAAATATTGGGATTTAGTTTTAGCCGGTGGTGGCGAAGTTGTGGCTGCTCAAGCCTATGATCCAAAAGACACAAATTTAGATATTTATATTAAAAAATTAGTTGGCACTTACTACGTCGATGCCCGATCTGAAGAATATCAGGCCAGACTCAAAGAGATCGCTGAAAAAAAGAAAAAACAAAAAGAATTAGAACCTAACAAAAAGAAAAGTACACGCGAGCACGAAGCCCAAGAAAATATCTTACCTCCGATTGTGGATTTCGACGTGTTATTTGTTCCAGACAGCGGAAAAGCTTTGGGCCAAATCATGGCGTTTATGAAAAACAACGACGTGACACAAATGACCTACTTAGGAACAAATCTTTGGAACACGCCAGACCTGTACCGCCGCGTAGGTAACAACACGAGCAATGTCTTTTTTGTGGATGCAAACCTATCTGTTGATGACCAAAAGAAATCAGATTTTCACAGCAAATACGTTACAAAGTACGAAGAAGAGCCAACGATTGTTGAAGCTCAGATTTACGAAGCTGCTAAAATCTTAAAAGACGCCATTGGCAGCAGCTCTATCAGCCGCAGCTCGTTAGCCTACCAGTTAGGTATCTTAGGCCGCAAACAGGGCGCCTACAGCGAAATACGCATGAATAACAACCACGAGATTGAACGTCCGTTACATATCTTTAGCCTTACAGAAGGCGCTATTCAAAAAACTGAGTAAATTTGTTTTGATCTGCCCACGGCAGCCCTTCTCTTAAAAATTCGGCCTTGCTTTTATAAAACAAGGTCGACTTTAGTCCAAATTAGCTACGATTTAAGAACATTTTGCGACTTTTTTCACCGACCGCTAACCGCTTTTTCCCCCACCTGCATCCAATGTCCAAGAGCTAGCAGATAGTCTAGTCCTTAAAACACGGTGGGAGGGTTTCGATGAAAAAGGATTTTTTATCAGAACAAACGGTTCAGGTTTGCAGAACAAAGCTTTTAACTTTCAAAAGTAATATTCTGAATCAAATGAAAACAATGGCTGCAGATTTTAATCTGGTTGATAAATCCCGCGGTGATGAAAGTGATCTCTCTGCAGCTCATCAAGAAGAGCATAATTTTTTAATCGCACAAACAAGAATGAAAACCCAATTATTAGAAATCGAAATGGCTCTAGGCCGCATCGAAAGCGGAAACTACGGGATCTGCGAAGAAACGGATGAGCTGATCGAGACTGAGCGTTTACTGGCCATTCCTTGGACACGCCTGAGCATTGAAGGGGCAGAAATCCGCGAGTCGCAAACAAAAAAAGCAGGCAAAGGTTATCTTGCTTTTTGATTCTACAAATTACAGATTT
>CAMLRE010000015.1 GCA_946482355.1 uncultured Bdellovibrio sp. | reverse complement strand
GATATAATCTAACTTATCAACTAACGATTGATCTAAGTAACCATCACGTTGACCATTGGCCGCAGCACGCACCACAGACATCACATCATTTACGCGGGTGAAACTTAAACGTTGAACACGCGGTTTGATATTGCGGTAGTAATCGCTCACGTAAGATTTTAAAGTCGATTCAAGAGTGACTTCCATATACTTGTACTGGTTAGCCGCTGCTAAGTTTTGATCGTAAAGATTGTTAAATCCAACTAACATCGGAAGAACTTCTTTACCTTTGGCTCCGGCAGACATTAAGTCTTTGGCATAACCCACCATTTTATCCATGTAACCAGAACGAGTAGAGCTATAAGCATCTTTGTAAACACAAAGATCAGCCCCGCGGATAAATGGAATCGTTGGCCAAACACCAACTTGCTCTTTTTGCACAACAGCCTGAGCAGCTAACGAAGAAAATGTTAAGGCCGCCGTTAAAAATAAAGAAATACGTTTCATAAAAATCCTTTGAGGTTTATTCACCGCGGTTTGTAATGCAATTTAATGACTCGACGGGAAAGCGTCGAAATAGCCTATTTTCGTTTAAATGTCTATTAGCCTGTTGAGAGGTTAGTTATTTGCCATTTAAAGGCACTTGAAGCATGCTTACAGGGGCATATGTCTACAAAAAAGCATTTAAAATTTGATCAGCAACTCGTCGTTGAAAAACCGTATCCTGGAGATAACAAGGGAGCGTTTTTATTAAGTTCCACGCAGCTTGAAATGGTTTTGTTAAGATCTAACAATCACCACGAATTAAACGCTGAAGTTTGGTTTAGTGCCGCGACGGCAGGGCCTCCGGGGCATGTTCATGGGGGCTGCCAAGCGGCAGTGCTAGATGAAGTCATGGGATCAACAGGCTGGGCTCATGGATACGGTGTGGTCGCTGCAAAAATTGACGTAGCCTTTATGGAAATGGTTCCTGTTTTAAAGCAGTATTCAATGCGCGGAAGAATCACATCCATTGATAAACGCAAAATTTTTATCGAAGCCGAACTTTTTGATAACGAAAAAGTCTACGCTAAATCAACAGGGCTATTTATTGTTCTTACGAAAGAACAAATGGATTCTCTAGGAACGAAAAAATAAATGAGTACTAACGAAATTATTATTGAAACAATAGGCTGGATTTCGACAGCAGCATTTTTATATTCGATTATTGTTCCGCAAAGAATTAATCTGCATTGGTTAGGAATTTTTACGTCAATTACTACAGGTATTTATGGCTATGCTCACGGAGCCACAGCCATTTGGGTGAAGTGGGTTATTGCTTTTTTCTTTCACGCGTACATGATCTGGAAGCTGAAAAAACAAAGCAAAGCTAATCCTACTGGATAGCTTTGCGTTTTTCTAAATACTCGTCGTAAGTCGTTTTATCATCAAAGATCACGGTTTCATCGATCTCGATAATTTTATTTGCTACAGTCTGTACTAATTGGTGATCGTGCGAAGTAAATAGAATTGTGCCTTTGTAGCGTTCCATACCTTCATTCACCGCCGTAATACTTTCTAAGTCTAAGTGATTTGTCGGACCATCGATAATTAAAACGTTGGCACCAGAAAGCATCATCTTAGAAAACATACATCTGGCTTTTTCACCGCCGGATAAAACATTTGGTTTTTTTAAAGCGTCGTTTCCGCCGAATAACATTTTACCTAAGTAACCGCGTAAGAACGTTTCATCTTTATCTTCTGAGTACTGGCGTAACCAGTTAACTAGTGTGTCTTCATCACCTTGAAAGTATTTTGCATTATCATTCGGAAAGTAACTTGTTGTCGTCGTGATACCCCAAGTGACTGTGCCTGAGTCGGCTTTGCGTTCGCCGGCTAAGATGTCGAACAAAATAGTTTTTGTTAAGTCATTGCGACCCACAAAAGCCACTTTTTCGCCTTTGTTAATTCTGAAACTTACGTTTTTTAATAATTGCTGGCCATCTAACGTGTAGTTTAGGTTTTCAACAGTTAAAACATCGTTTCCTAATTCGCGTTTCATATCAAAGCCAATAAAAGGAACTTTGCGTGACGAAACCGGTAAATCATTAAATTCTAATTTTTCTAATTGTTTAGCGCGTGAAGACGCCTGGCGAGACTTAGAGGCATTCGCACTGAAACGGGCGATGAACGCTTTTAAATCTTCGGCTTTTTCAGCAGACTTTTTATTTTGGTCAGCTAATAAACGCTGTTTAAGTTCACTTGATTCACGCCAGAAATCATAATTGCCTGTGTAACAAGTCACTTTACCGTAGTCGATATCAGCCATGTGCGTACAAACTTTATTTAAAAAGTGACGGTCATGGGAAATCACAATCACTGTGTTTTCAAAGTTTAATAAAAACTCTTCTAACCAAGCAATCGCATAAATATCCAAGTGATTCGTCGGCTCATCCAGTAACAAGATATCGGGCTTTCCTAATAGCGCTTGCGCTAATAACACCTTAACTTTTTCGCCGCCGTTTAAGTCTTTCATGAAACGTTGGTGGTAAGAATCATCTAAGTTAAGACCGGCTAATAATACACCGGCGTCAGATTCAGCCTCCCAGCCGTTAAGCTCGCCGAACTCAGCTTCTAATTCAGAAGCGCGTTCGCCGTCAGCGTCAGAAAAATCAGGTTTATTATACAACTCTTCTTTTTCTTTCATGATTTTATAAAGCCTAGAATTACCCATAAGAACTGTGTTCATCACGGTAAATTCATCGTAAGCAAAGTGATCCTGTTTTAAAACCGATAGGCGGGCTTTAGGTGGAATAATCACTTCGCCAGTGTTTGGTTCTAATTCTTTAGATAAAATCTTTAAGAATGTTGATTTGCCGGCCCCGTTGGCTCCGATTAAGCCGTAGCAGTTACCCGGTGTGAATTTCACATTTACTTCATCAAATAATTTTTTGCCGCCGAAACGAAGGCTAACGTTACTAGTAGAAATCATTTTTGTTTAAATCCTAAAATATCAACGTAAGTAATTCCGCGAGCAATACCAGAAGAGGGTCTTGCGTTTTGACCTTTGATTTGAATTTTTCCGGAATTGAATAACTCTTTATAAGCTGTGCGCGAAATTTCACGTAAAGTTAAGTTTTCATTTTGGGCTTTGATGGCTTGAAGTAAAACCACATCTAGGCGGCCTGCTGGGCGCATAAGATCTAAAGTAATGCGAAATGAATTGGGTGGTTTTGGTGGTACATGGTCAGTCATTTAAAAAATCTCCGTAAGCTCATCTATTAATTTTAAAAGATTTGGATTTTGTTCGACGATGGTTAAATAATCAAATGCTAACGCATCTAGAACATTTTGGTTAATGCCATTCAGGCGTAAATATAACTCAGTTGTGTTAAAGCGAAAGCCCGGGCTTAATTCGAAGGCGTTTCGGCTTAAGTTTTTAAGCGCCTTGTGATTAAAAGTTAACTTCATCACACGGTTTAAATCGTTCTGCGTATAGTGTTCGTTTAAAAAGTTGCTGTGTAAATACGCGTAGAGCATAAACTTAAAAACTTTTTTGTGACCCACTTCTTGAATTAAGTTTTTTAAATGCGTGCGGTCATCAAAGCGGGTAAAGAAAGAATTCGCTTCAAGAAAAATTTTATGAACGGCATCTTGGGCGTCGTTGATCGCCATAAACTCACATGTGTTCGCAAAAGATTCTTCTAAAAGCATTACAACCAGTTTTATTTTTTGATCGCTGGTTTTTGTTAGACCCAACTTTGTTGAAACCGATCTGGCGATAGCGTGGCAAGATTCATGAAAAACGTAATTGGCTTTTAAGTTTCCACCGATATGGTCCCACGAAATTTGCTGCGGAACTTTTTGGTCAAGCTGCGACAGAATTTCAATGTTGTTCTGAAAATAGATGGTTTTTGTCGAGAGTAAATTTTCAAGTTGGCTCATGGGAAAAGCCAAGTAGTCTTGATTAGGCGAATCTGAAAAATTGAAGTCCAGAGTTTTAACTTTTTTACGAACGGCGCCATAGTAGCTGTTGTTTTCAACCAAATAGCCATCGCCCAAACTTAAAAGAAGTCCGGAAGCTTTGGTTGATTCATGCTTTTGTAAAAGGGCCGTTAATTTCATGATTTTCATGGGAGAATACGTCACAAAATCAGTTTTGGACATGAGGCTTTTCTTGGATTAAAACTTTTACATAGTGCCTCAACATGGGTAACAAAACCTCGTTTTCTCAAGGTAAGGAGATAATGGATTATGAAATTTCTTATGGCCGCTTTATTGCTGATTTCTACTCTGATGATCACAGAAACCACGTTTGCAAATGACCTAAAGATAAATGACATGGCCCCGCTTTTTAAAGCGAAAAACCAGGCGGGTGTTGAGTTTGATCTGGCGTCACGCAAAGGAAAATGGACAGTTTTATACTTTTACCCCAAAGCCGGCACTCCAGGTTGTACAAAACAGGCCTGTGCATTTCGTGATAGTGTTAAAAAAATTCGTGATTTAGGGGCAGAAGTTTATGGCATAAGTACTGACACCATTGAAGATCAGGCTAAATTTCATAAAGAGCACCATTTAAGTTTTGATTTATTAGCAGATCCCGATGCAAAAGTGACTGAGCTTTACGGGGCGAAAATGCCAGTGGTGAAGGTTGCAAAACGTTGGACGTTTATTATTGATCCACAGTTGAAAGTTAAAAACGTGTTAAGAGACGTCGATCCTGCACTGGATTCTGAACGAGTGGTTGCTGAAATAAAAAAGCTAAAACAGTAAGTTAAAAATCAACGTTTCAAAATAAGAAAAATTGTTAAGGCCTACGTCTGAAAACCCGATAGTTAGAGGGTGAAGACGTATAGTACGTTTCGTTGTTTATTGTCTCGTTCACTGGTCAGAAATTTAGTTCTGATTACTTCATTTATTTTCTTTTCTTCATGTCATAAACTTTTCTTCGATGCGATGTCAGAAAATCTTCCGCTGTACAGACCGGGCATGGCACCGATCATCGTATCGGGCCAGGTGACGGGGTTTTCTGTCAGCAGTCTTGGTTATCAAAAACTATCACAGTCAGTTTCAGCCATGGATTGTAGCGAGCCATTAACGGTGAAGCTTTACCGTTTACAAAGCGATGGCACGATCCAGGGAAGTTCACCATTAGCTTCGACAACGGTAAATGCCACTAACCATTACTCATTTGATTTACAAGAATTAGGAATCGATGATTCAGCTTCAACGGTGGGGCTTGTAGTTAAAGCCGAAGATTGCAACGGCGATTTTATGGACCGTCCGGTAACTGGCTTTAATACTGAACAAGATATCAATGCCAGAACAACTGTTATTTCACAAATTGTGAATGCCGGAGCCTTGGTCAGTAAAAAATTAAACGAAGCCGAAAAAACCGAAGTTGACCAGTTACTTAACACGATCACGGGTTCAACAACTCAAGAAGCCATTGATTCACTGACAAACGGGGCTGCCTCTGCGGCCAAGTTCACTGAAATCTTTGGGGCATCGCCTTCGGTGATTAAAGATGTAAAACCTGAAATTCAATTTGTGCAACCGACAGCGATTTTAAATGAACAGCAGGTCACGGCTTTTACCGTCGGCGCTTTTCATATCGATCCAAATTATTCTTTTGTTTATAAATGGAAGTTAGACGGTGTTGTTAAGTCATCGGCTAAAACCTGGAATTATATCCCGCATGCTAATGCCGCAGGTCTTCACCAAATAGATCTTTACGTGGGTAAAAATAACGGAAGCGGCGATATCGATATTTCAAAACCATATTATGCAAAAACTTTTGCGATCACGGTGGGTAACAATATTCAACCAACGGCTCCGGCACTTTCTATTCACGCAAGTACACCAAGTCCACGCACGACAAATACAATTAAATTAAATATTTCGACGGGTCTTAATATGGCAAATTGTGAAAGCTTTTCGCATATGGCCCTAACCGACAGTAATGTGATTCCGGGTATTGCGCAATTTAATATGGATTGCACAACAAGTGGCACGCAAACTTTAGATTTAACTTTAGACGGAACCAACGGCCATAAAAATTTATATTTATGGGCAATTGATGATTTAGGAATGGTTTCTTTACCACAGTCAGTGGCTTTCACCGTGGATTCAACACCTCCAGTTCCTGTGTCATTAGTTATTAACAATGGCGTCTCACACACCGGAAATAAAAATGTTCTTGTGAATTTTTCTGCACAAGATGACACAACAGATATTACCGCTTTTTGTTTTCGCTACAATAACACAACTGTTCCAAGCGTAGGTGATTCGTGCTGGACAACATTAAGTTCAATCAGTGTAGCTACGAGTACAACATTAACGATTAGCAATTACCAATATCAATTAGGTTCGGTGGTTGGGGATTATAACGTTACCGTTTGGTATAAAAATTCGGCGAACTTAATTAGTTCAATGACAAGTACATCAGCTGTTGATGCGTTTACTATGAATTATTCGCCAGATCCTCCGCCAACGCTTTCAAATATTTTAGCGGCAGGTTTTGATAACTCGGCCTCACCATTAGGGGTGAGTGATACGACAGTTACAATCGGTAATGATCTTTATATTAAATGGACCATTGATGATAATCATCCTATTCCCTCAGGCAATGTAGCTTTATATTATACAACCAATGATTCAACTTATACGACAATTGCTACCGGCCTTAATAATTCTATTAACGGCGGTTGTACGATCACGGGTGCTGAAACTGGTTGTTACAAATGGACTGTGGGTTCGCCGGTTAGCAGTTATTACCGCATTAAATTAGTTGTGACCGATACGGGTGGTTCAATTGTATTTGATATGTCAAACCCGTTAAATACCGGGCCCGTCAAATTTCTTTCTGGTAATACAAGTTTAGGTATCGGCGGTATGGCTACAAATGCGATGTTATTTTCACCGAACGAGCCAACGTACAATGATGATCATGATAACCAAGCCATCGTTGTTACGAAAACAGGTTATGTGTTTTTTAGAAGTTATGGCCGCGGTTTAGTTTATGTTTCTCCGCATGATGGTATTATTCGTGATGTAGCTTTACAAACGGGAACAGCTTCAGGCGACGGCGGTAATGTTTTTAATGCCACTTTCAGAGCAATGTCTCGAATGGCCATTGATTACGACGACAATGTTCTGATCTGGGATTACAATAAAGTCAGAAAAATCGACACGCACACCACACCGTGGACAATTTCAACATTGTTCGGTGGCGGAGCTGATACCTCAGACGGAGCAGCCGCACTTTCAGCAAGTATTTCTTCAAGCTATTCAGATCAAATGACCGTGATGCCAAATGGTCGAATTTATTTTAATAAATCAAACGAGATCTGGTACTTTGACCCGACAGATTCAAAAGTTAAAAAATATATCGCTTTAACTGGTGTTGGTACAGATGACATGGCTTCTTGGCGGGCTACTTATGATAACGTAGCTTGTCCTGGGGCAAATGCCGCGATCGCATTTACAAAAGCTGATTCTAATATTACTAAAATCATGCGCCGTATGAGTTCAACAACAAATGCTGCTTGTGGATCTGCCACGGCCACTTATCCGTATTACAATACAAATTTTGATCTCACAACGGGCGAGGCCACAGCGCCGCACCCTCCGCAAACAACGTGGTCATCAGCTAAGTTCACAGGTCTTGATGGAAATATTTATGTCTTATGGCACGGTCGTGGAACAATCAGAAAATATGATCCGGTAACAAACACATTCGTAACGGTGGTAGGTAACGGCGTGAATGGTCGCTGCGATGACGGAACTCCGGCCTTATCATGCCCGATGGTTGCGATGTCAGCTTTTGTGACTGAGTTTGGAAGAATTTATTTCGTTGATCTCGGCGTATTGCGTACTGTCGATTCAAGTGGCTTAGTACAAACGATCGGTGGCCAGCCAAGAAACTTCGGTGTGGGTTATAATCCAATCAGCGCGCGCTATTCACAAATCGCTTTCTTTGAAAAAAATGGCAACGATATCTATGTTAAAAACGAACAAGAAAATCAAATTTTAAAATTTTCATTAACCGGTGGTAACTTACAACTTGTGGCTGGTAATACATTACGTGGCTCGCCAACAATTGGCGCAAGTGCTACCACCTCAAGACTTCCTAACTGCGGCTGGGGTATGCCTTGTGGATTTTTAATCGATAGCGCGAATAACCGTTTATATCACTATTCAAGCGCCAATAATGTGGCCTACATCAACTTAACAACAGGGCTTTGGGTAACTCAGGCAAGTAATGTGGTGCAAGATTCAGTGGCGCGTGTAAGTTATGTTGGCTTAAATGCTGACGGGTTATTAGCTTATGTGCCATCAAGCTATGGTGTTACGGGCACAAAAAATACGATGCGTATGATTAATCAAAGCACGATGGTCAGTACAAATATTTACGGAGTTGATTCAATTATAACTTCAACAAGTGGTACGGTGTGCGTTGGCGTAAGTACAACAACTTGTTCAATTCCTCATACGCAAACGGATTCAGTGCAAACGCGCTATACGTTTGATTCAACAACGGGGAACTGGTTATACACAATCCGCGGTCAAACAAGCTTATACTCTTTACCTTCAATGGGTGGAGTCGCCACATTATTTGAAACCATGAATAATGCGATTTTATCTTATGATTTCTATAAATCGGGTGGTGATGATTTTATTTTCTATTGTTCAACAGCGGGTAACTTATATAAACGAAATATCACAACGAATGTTGAAACAGCCTTACCTTTACCGATCAGCTCAATGAAGTGCTCATCAAATTCGTTATTCTACGATGCCGGTCGAAATTCTTTAATTTTTGCGTATAAGCAGGGTAACTTGTACGGGATTGCTGAATACACAAACCCGTAAAGTTTTAACTTAGCAACTCTTAGGCTTTTAAATTTCCATTTTCAATGGATTCGTTAATCATACGTTGAGCTACAGTCCAAAGTTCTGGAAGCCCGCCCGTGATAGGTGGTTCACACTTAGTAATAACTTTATCTGCTTTTACGTTATGATTTTTCCAAGAATAACCGCCGTTTAAATAATTTGAATAAAGCGGTAAAAAGCGATCAATCGCAGAAACAAATTTAGCTTCAGCTGACTGGCCATCTTCAAATTCATTCCAGATAGCCATAAATTCATTGGCAATGGCTTCAGGTAAAAGACCAAAAATACGGTCGCGCGCTTTGGCTTCTTTTTCTTTTTTATTGGGCTGTTCAGCATAAACGATCACATCACCGGCATCGATTTCAACGATGTCATGAAGAAGCGCCATTTTAACGGCTTTGTTAATATCTAATTTTTGCGGCGACATTTTTTCGAACACTAAAACGGTCATCGCCAGATGCCAGCTGTGTTCAGCTGTATTTTCAACGCGTCCACCGGCATGAATCGGGGTGTTGCGCTCGATTAATTTAAGACGGTCAATTTCTTTGATAAACGGAAGTAAAGCTTCAATACTCATGGTAACCACTTTTGTAAGATTTTATTTAAGACATTAATATTAACAGGTTTTGAAATATAGTCATCCATACCGGCTGCGATACAGCGCTCTTTATCGCCTGAAAGAGCATTGGCGGTCATGGCAATAATCGGAATTTTTGAGGGTATCTTTGCTCTTTTTTGGCTGCGAATCACTTCTGTGGCTTCAAAACCATCCATTTCAGGCATTTGACAATCCATCAACACCACATCATACGGAAACTGCTCCAAAGCCGAAAGAGCTTCCAAGCCATTACCAACAGTGTCTACGCGGTGACCGATTTTTTCTAACATGGCGCGGGCTACTTTTTGATTAACGAAGTTATCTTCAACCACTAAGATACGTCCGGTTTTGAGTGTAGCCACATCTTGTTCAAAACCATGAATTTGGCTAACATGTTTATTTTCTGATTTAGCAAAAGTGATCTCAAACCAGAAAGTTGAACCTTTATTTTCAGCGCTGTTTACGCCGATTTTTCCATTCATCATTTCAATTAGTCTTTGGCAGATAGAAAGGCCTAACCCTGTACCACCGAATCTGCGGCTCATTGAACTGTCGGCTTGAACGAAAGGTTCAAATAATTTTTTAATATTTTCTTCAGAAATACCGATGCCAGAATCTTCGATTTCAAAGAGCACAGTCATTTCTTTGTCTGAATGGACTGTTTCAGCCGCGCGCACGATCACTTCGCCTGAATCTGTGAATTTAATTGCATTAGAGATAAGATTAAGAAGAATCTGGCGAATGCGACCCGGATCACCGATAACGTTTTCGGTTAAAACAGGAGAAATAAGGGTTTTTAGATTTAAACCTTTCTGTAAAGCCGGAAGACGTAACGATTTAGTTAAATCATTCATTAAACTTGAAATTTCGAAATCGATTTTTTCAAGCTCCATTTTTCCTGACTCGATTTTTGAAAGGTCTAAAATATCATTTACAATGGCCAGTAAACTGTCGGCCGAAGTACGGATGATATCTACGTACTCCCGCTGTTGCGCCGATAATTCAGTGTCCAGAACTAAGTTAGTCATTCCGATGACGCCATTGATCGGTGTTCTGATTTCGTGACTCATGTTCGCTAAAAAGAAACTCTTAAGTTCAGAAGCTTGTTGAGCGGCACCCACAGATTTTTCGAGTTCGATATTTAAAGCTTTTAATTTCTTTTCATCTTCTTTACGTTGGGTGATATCAGAAAGAAAGGCTGTGAAAATATAATGCCCTTCAATTTTAAGAGGAGTAATTGAAAGTTCGACAGGAAACTCTTCGCCATTTTTTTTAAGTGCTGAAATTTCAACTTTTCTGTTTAAGACCGGGCCTTCGCCGGTTTTAATAAAGTGTGACAGGCCTTTTTCATGCATCTCACGGTAACGGTGGGGAATAATCAAATCAGACATTCTTTGGCCTAAAGCCTGTTGTTTTGTCCAACCAAATATTTCTTCAGCACGAGGATTCCATTCGGTGACTATGCCTTTATCATCCATTCCAACAATAGCATCAAAAGCCGATTCTAAAATGGCTCGCACTTTGGCTTCGTTTTTTACAACGGCCTCGGTGCGTTCAACCACGCGTTTTTCTAATTCAGCATTAATAACGATTAATTTATTTTCAGTTTCAGCTTGTAAAACTTCGGTTTTATAAAGATCGTTGGCCATTTTCCAAACGATTAAAGAAAAGAAAACCACACTTCCCATTACACGAAGTAAGACACCGAAGTCACCATCAGCGTAACCAGCTTGTTCTAATCTAATCTGCAGCCAGTTTACCATTGGTGGAACAACAATAGCCGCCGAGATAAGTAAACGCGTACTGCGTCCGGCTACCGAAGGAGAGGTTGCAATTTTAATGAGACCGATATTTTTACGGGCAAATAAAAAGCCCAACGTTAAAAAGATAAATAAGATCGAAGTGTGCAGAGCCATTTGGGTGTAAAAGGCTGCGCCGAAGTTATAAGTAACTCCCAAGAAATAGCCCATTAAAGCTTGAAACGAAATTAAGAAGGCTAAAAAAATGATCGCTTGGCCAAAGCGCTGCAGGCGCGGTTTGATGCTGGCACTTAAAAATACAGCCACCGTGATCAACATAAAATTCATTGCTGTCACCGGAGCTAAACGTCCTGCGGGAAAACGCGCCCCCGGAAGAGCAGTATCACTAAACAAGAGTTCATCAATTCCAAGATCAATTTTGAAAATATATTGGCTTAGCGTTAAGGCGCCGATCAAAAACGAAAGGCTGGCAAAAAAAAGCGAAGCGCGGCGAAATAGTTTACGCGAAAGAAAACGTTCTGGATCTTCAAAGAAAAATAAAGAAGCTGCAAAAAACAGTAAACCAACTGCAGTGTTGGCTTTCATAGAAATGTAACCGGGAATAAAAGCTTTTAAAGAATTGTTGTCAGTGGCCCAGCCAATAAGTACTAAAACGCAAACAATAGACGTTAAGGCGATGCAAAAACGGACAAACGAAGCTTGCCTAAGGGAAAACTGATCTTTCATGCAGGCTCAATTTTAGATGAGTTTTCCCTCGAGGTATAGAATATTTTTAGAACTAGTCGATGATCGAAACCCAAGTCGCCGAAATGCCGTATTGGCGAACTAAACGATTAAAGATTAAACCATTATCAGGGTGCACGCGCACACAACCATGAGAAGCTTTTGTACCTAATTTTTTAAAGTTAGATTCAATTGTTCCGTGAACAGCATAACCGGCGTGTAAGAACACGGCGTAAGGCATATTGCCTAAACCTTTGTAATCACCACCTGGATTAGCTTTAGAAGAGTACTTATCGTAGATACGTCCGTTTGGATGACCTTGCCATAATGGAGTTTCATTTTTCGGGGCGCCCGTAGAAACTAACCACGTGTGAATTAAAGAACCCCGAACATATAAATAAAGTCTTTGCTCGCTCTTTCTAACTTCAGCGTAAACCGGGCAGTCATAACGTTGGCAAGAGATCTCTAAGAAGTCAGGCATGATGTAAGGTAATTGGCCTGTTTGACGGATGTACTCACGGTCCATCTCTTGGAGGATTTCTTCAATATTAGGTGCCGCAGGATCTAATTCTTCTAAAGCATTCGTTTCTTCGGCTTCAACTACAGCTGTTGGTGCTACAACAACTTCTTGAGCTTGTGCTTCAGAGTAAACTAAAACTGCTGATAAAAATAATGTGATCAGCGCGATTGTTTTTAAAATTTGTTTTTTCATAATCATTCCCTTTAAAGTCGACCTCAGATTCGACGAGGTGCTTTTGTAATGTGGCTGCAAAAAAAATGCAAACGCTTTAATAGGGACAATGGCGGCAACCGTTTCCACAACAGTAGCCGCGCTTCAGATGATAACTTCTTGAGAAAACCATTAAACCATTGGTGTCAAAATAGTAATCCTCATTATTTTCTTGAACGAAAGTCGGTGAGGTTTCTGTGTTTGTAAATTCATTCAAACACTTAGCACATAAACAATCTTGAAATTCTGACGGAATATTTTGCGCAAGAGGTAGGGTGGTACACCAGCAGGGCGTTTTGTCCCCATCAGTTACACCGCAAGAAAACTCAGAATGGCACCGCTCACATTTTTTCTTCATGAGAACGTACGCACTGCGCAACCCACTCACCAGCTTTGTAGTAAGCGTAAGCATAGAACCAAATAAGTTCTGTTTTTTGATCAATAACATTTACTTTATGTACAAAATCTTCAGGAACAACGCCATTCACTGAATAACACCAGCCGTAAGCTTTCATGTCAGTATCAGAAATAACATCTAAGTCTGAACCAAGACCATAAATGCTGACGATACCATCGATATCGCCAACAAAAGGAATTTGGTTTTGATTAAAAAAATCAACAGAAACCTGACCTACGGTTTTAGGAAGTGCACTTTCATTTTCACCAGAAAATAAAACTTCGCCGTTTTTGCCGATGACTTTTAAAGTCACCG
>CAMLRE010000014.1 GCA_946482355.1 uncultured Bdellovibrio sp. | reverse complement strand
TGTGCATTTTTCGCCATCATTTCGTTTCTTTCTACTTCAGTTTTGCTTCCATCAATGTGCCCGGGATGATCGATTTCAAATACCGATAGCCCATTTTTTTCTGCGGAGCGAACGAGTGACGGATAATACTTCGACCAAGATTCAATTTTTTTGATCTCATCAGGAGATAGATTTGGGCGCTTACGATGATTCTCAAAAAGTTCTTCAAAATTTTTGAGCCCACCTTTTGGAGCCTCTAAGAAGACACATTTTCTTTTGCCTGGGATTTGGGACGCAAGTTCAGACATGATCCTGCTTAGCAAAGCTGTGTCGGTCTAAAAGTGTGTTTCGCCAATAATATGAAGATTTGAGCTTTTGCCTACAGATAAAAATAACTCTTCTGAGGACCGGTATATTCCTTTTTCTGCTTCGAGCCGCTTAATGTTGTCGCTGTTACAAATATTGGCAGCATGAACAACAAAAGGTGCAGCAATTAAGAATATAAGGCTTCTGAGGGCATATATATGGAACATGAGGCTTGGTTATTCAAAGTTTATACCATCACTGCCACGACGAAGTTTCGCGGACCGCTTCACAACCGAATGTTTCTGCCGTGCCGCCCGAATACTTATAAAGAGCTATTTATTCGATTTGGTGTTTTGACGAACGAAAGCTTCCGATGCGCCAATGGCAGCGGCTGCCTTTTTAGGTGACCGATACCTCAAAATCAAATCTCGAAGATCGCTAGGCAGCAATGCCTTAGGTTCCGCTACCTCGTCGACCTCCAGCTCAAATAAAATCGATTTCGCGCCAAAAAGCGGTTCTTCTACTTCGGTGACTCCCGCACCATTGTAAAATTTACACAAATTGACAACATATTGTAATCATTTGCAAAATTCCACCTTAAGCTCCTTCTTGAAAAGCTCCTATTGAAATTCGCAATTCTTTTGATGCTTGGAAAAATTTGATTGAACAGTATGGACCGGCTGGAATTGAGCGAATCAATGGTTACTGGGACCATGCCTTGAAAGGTGAATGGAAAGGAGCGCGATCCTCCTCTTTAAATCAACAATGGCGAGTGATTTATTTAGTAGAAGGACGTTCCGTCAAAATCCTAGTTTTAAAAATTACGCCCCATGATTACAGGAGAAAATGATGTCGACAGGGAAAAAAATAAAAGAACTATTAAAAAATGAAGAATTTGTTCCTGCAAAGAAATATGGTCAACTGACCCCCGGCAAGGCATTAAGAATTTATCGTGAGCTACAAGGTATGACCCAAGCTGGTTTGGCCAAAAAATCTGGCCTTAAGCAGGCCACAATTTCGTCGCTTGAACACGACAGAGTTGTTATGGGAATTGATCGTGCAAAAGCTCTGGCTCTTGCTTTAAAGATCCATCCCTCGGTATTGGCTTTTGCGGATTGGAACTCAGAATTTGGGGCTGCTTGAGTTTTTATGAAACCCCAAGCCATTCAACTCAAGATTATTCTCGCAGGCACCAAACCTCTTATTTGGCGCCGAATTCATATTCTCGCGAACTCATCTTTGCGCACTCTGCAATATGCCCCGTTTGCGTAGCAGGTGAAAACGCTGCACCTCCTGAGGATTGTGGCGGCATCTATGGGTTCGAGGAATTGAAGTTAACGGCACCGATTGTTAAACACCGAAAACCCATAAATGTCTTGGACTCATTAGATATTATGAGAGATCAAAAACACGGATTTGATCCTCATTTTTTCGATTTGATTAGAATAAATGAAATTAAAATGGGGCGTCGCCGAAAGGTTAATTCGACTCAAAAGAAGTAACGTTTTGCCGCACAAAAGCCTCCGAAGTTCCAATTCTAGCAGCGACCGCCGCATACGAACCATACATTAAGACTAGCTTCCGTAGATCTGAAGACGACAATGCCTTGGGCTCCGCAATTTCATCTACCTCAAACTCAAATAAAACCGGCCTCGCTACCAAAACTGGTTCTTCTACTTCGGCCTCTCGCGCACCAACTTATCTTAACGGCAACTCGACTGTAAAGGCCGCGCCTTCGCCCAGTTCACTTTCAACTGAAATATGCCCGCCATGGGTTTCAACTAGTTCTTTAACGATATAAAGACCCAACCCTAAGCCACCAAAACTGTTCACCGACACAGCCCGCTCGAAGCGTTCAAATATTCTGGATTGATTTTCTTTTGAAATACCGATGCCTTGATCATGCACCGTGAATTTTGCTTTTCCGTTCTCGGCTGATACAGTTACAGTAATTGGTTTTCCAGCACCAAACTTAATAGCATTTGAAATAAGATTTACAATAATCTGTTCAAGACGAAGTTTATCCCAGTGTCCGACAACTTTTGTATCGCCCGTCAGTTCAACCGGACAGCCTTTTTCTTTAAACTCCATTTGAAAGTGATCAAGAATATCTTTTATTAAATCGTATAAATTAATATCAACTTTATTAAGCGATAATTTTCCAGCACCGATACGTGAAACATCTAAAAGGCTGTCGATTAAAAGTGATAACCGCTCAAGATGCTGTCTGGAAATACGAAGCATGTCCTGTTGTTTTTCTTTACTTAATGTATTTAAACGCCCCTGTTCAATCAGGCGGTTTAACAGCTGAGTCTGCAAAGCCAGCGTTGTAAGTGGTGTTTTTAACTCATGCGAAGCAATAGATAAAAACTCATCACGGGCATTAACGGCTTTCTGCGCTTCTAAACGGGCAATTCGTTCTTGCACCAGTAACTTGTCTCTGGCCTCTTGAGCAATTTTACGTTCGGTGATGTTTTCAATAATTGAAATCGTTTTTACAAATTCGCCTTTTTCATTTCTAAGAACAGAGGCTGAGACATGGCCCCATACGATCTGGCCATCTTTTCTGATAAAGCGTTTTTCAAAACTGATATTCGATTTAGTTCCATCAACTAACGCCTTCATTTCCTGCGCTGAAAGCTGCATGTCATCAGGATGAGTTGTTTTTGCAAAGCTAAACGCGATAAGCTCTTGCTCGGTGTAACCTACAAACTCTTCAAAAGCTCGATTGCATCTTAAAAAATGCCCATTAGGCCCGATATTAAGAATACCGACCGGTGATGTTTCGTAAATAGAACGGTAATCAGCCTCACTTTTTAGAAGTGCTTTTTGAAACCTTTCCCGCTCTGTTACATCCGTAGCAATACCACACACGCCATAGAATTTTCCCAACGCATCGAAGAGCGGAAATTTAATTGTTAAGTACGTTAAAATTCCGGCATGGCGGGTTGGTACATCTACTAATACTTTTTCTAAATCCGGCCCTATAAATAAATTCGCAGATTGATTTGAATCAACAAGTTCACCGGCCTGATCTAAAAATTTATTTTTATATTCATCGCTTGTAGCGATGATTCTTTCATTTTTATCTTTAACCATTACCGAAATCGGTGCAAATTCAAGAATTCGTTGAAACATCGTTGCAAGTCTTGTGATCGGATATGAAATATAATTCGTAACCACATAAATGATAATCACGCCGATAATTGTAACAAACAAACCTAACAGCATTAAAATAAGCCGGCTTCGGGCTACTTCTTTATGAGTTGTAAAAGTTGAAATACCCGCAACGATAACGCCAATCTGCCCCTGATCAAAACTTCCGTAATACGGCATCGCGATTTCTTTGATCGTTTGGTTATCACAGCAGCGCACGTAACTGATTTTATTACCGACCTTGTTCAGTTCAGTAATTTGCTGGGTATAACTTTTTAAAGAATCTAAGTGAGTGCTTTCGATAAAATCCTTATATTCAGGATTATAGCTTTTTGAGATAATACCACCGTCAGCATCAAGAATAACGATGTACTTAATTGAATCTTCTTTTTCGATAAACTGGTCAGAAAAAATCTGGGCATGGTATTTACCAGAAAAACTAATTCTAGAAATCGAGATCGATAAAACGTTTGTGATGTTTTGTGAAAGTCTATTTTCTGAAGATTCAAGAACATTATGAAAAAGATATGACGTCACAGAAATTAAAATACCGATCAACAAAGCAAAAACGGTAAAAAAAGCTCCACCAATTTTTAAATTGATATTTTTTAAATTATCTCTGTCGAACTTCTTTAATTTATTTTTCACGTTTTACTTTTTAGTAATTTAATACTTTTCTATAAACTGGTTATCCCAGAAGCTGCCTTTCTTCCACGATTTTTCAAATTTATTCGGTATTTTACCTAACCAGCCCGGATAGAGATTGACCGTCGACTTAACGATCGGAAATGTCGGCACTAAAATCTTTTTAGGGTACTTTTCGCCTTTTAAGATTTTCCACGCGACACTCATGCTTTGTCTGCCCAGCTCTGCACAAAACTGAGCTGAATCAATAACTGTTAAACCGGCTTTAATATTTTTTACAGAACGCGGATCACCATCAACTGTAGCAATTTTTATTTCGTCACGTTTAGCTTTTGATATAGCTTCGACAACACTTAGGCCTCCGCCATCGTTTACCGTAAAGACAGCATCAACTGAATTCTTTTTTGGAAATTTAGCCAAAATATCGGTTCCTGCTTTTTTTCCGCCGATAGGTTCAACAGCTTCAAAAGACCCAATAACTTTAAATTTTTGCTTTTCAGTTTTTAAAGCATCCATTAAGCCGTCAACGCGTTCAACGGTTGAAGACACTTTCGGGTATTCAACCAAGACCAACTTCATTTCATAATCATCTGGAAATAGCGAAGCTAAATATTCTCCATCTAAATACCCGGCCTGGTAATTATTTGAAGTGATGTAAGAAGCAATCTCACCTTTAACGATGTATTGATCATAAGCCACCACAGGAATTTTTTTAGCATTAGCTTTCAACAGTGGCGCAACAAGGGCTGCATTGTCTGTCGGTTGCACAATGATCAGATCAACATTATCCTTATCGATCATCTGATGCATTTGCTGAATTTGGTTAGCGACACCCTTGTCACCATCACCAGCTACGTAAGGAATTAATTTAAGATGACCACCCGATTTTTTTAAATCTTGATTAATTTTTGCAGCAACTTCTTCAACGCCTTTTCTCATGGCCACTTGGCCTTCGATATTCATTGACCAATAAAGCGCTCCAACGCGATATTCTTTTGCGTAAACATTGGGCGCGAAAATTAATCCAGATAGAATCATTAGCAGTCTAAGAACGTTCATATTTCCTCAGTTTTTAATTGGCTTTAAAATTTGCCTCTACTCTTTGTATTAGCGCATCAAAATCCATAGGCTTTGGAATCACCTCTTTGACGATATCAATGTTTTTAACCCTATCAGTATAAGCCGTCATCAGAATGATCGGAATTCCAGAAAAACTATTTTTTTGAAAAGCTTCGATGAATTCCCAGCCATTCATTTTTGGCATCATAAGATCTAAAAGAATAAGTCCGTAGTGCGGCGACTGAGAAAGAATTTCCAGCGCCTCTTTACCATTAGCAGCTGTTGTCACAGAATAACCTTCAGTGGCGAAAGCCATCTGCAAGATTTCGCGAATCCCTTCATCATCGTCAACGACAAGAATGTTTTTTACAGGTTGTTCGTTATGATTTTGAGATTCCAAAAATAGCTCTCCGTGAAGGTAAAAACCTCAAGCTAATTGAATCATTAATAGCGCCATTAAACAATTGGTAATTTTTCGCTTTGCGCAGACCAGATATGCCCCAAAGTAGGCCAATCTACGCTATCTTGCACTTCCGCGCGGAATACCTAAACGATCTTCGTATTCATTTAAAAGCTTAACAAATGCAGGTCGCGCTTCACAGCGATGGCGGTACTTTTCGATATTAGGGTACTTGCCTAAAATCTCTGTCTTACGAATTTCGCGCAATACACCCGTAAGAATAATATCAGCGACCGTAAAATCAGCACCTGTCAAAAAATCTTGATGGCTTAACATTTGATCTAATGGTCCGAAGAATCGAGCCAGAATTTCAACATGCCACGAACGTAACTGCCCGTGAGGTGTTGAATCACCCTGAAGGTCGGCGAAAAAAACTGGAAGCGTGAAAGGTTCAATATTATTTAACGAAGTTATTAACCAACGATAAACTTGAGCACGGGCCTGAAGGTCTTTTGGAATCAGTTTTCCTGATTTCTCTGCAAGGTATAATAAAATAGCGCCTGATTCGGCGAGAACATATCCGTTATCATCAATCGTTGGAACTTGTTTAAAAGGATTAACCGACTCGTACCAGATTTCATCTTGAAGACCATTAGGACCACAGTCCAAGCCAACTGTTTCGTAAGAAATTCCACATTCTTCCATAGCCCACATCGCTCGAATATCTCGCGTATAGCCCCAAAGAAACGGCGGTAATGATTTAAAAACGTAAACCTTCATAGAATTAAATCTCACAAGAATAAACTATGAAGGTCAATACTTAAAACAGAGGGCAGTTCACAGTCGCCTCATCAGGAACTGATACCGAAACTTTCCAGTCTTGTTCAAAAAGAGCTGACATCGTTTGAATCGGTTTTGCTTCTGAAAATAAAATTCCTAACTCACGCGCCTTGGATGTTGAATTTTTAGAAAAATTAACCGATCCCACATACGATGTAACATTATCTGCGATCATCATCTTTGAATGCATATAAGGCTGAGTCACACTTTCTGGAATCGGCATCACTTTAGTTTGCACGCCACCGGCGGCCAGTTCTTTTAAATAGAGGTAATTTATTTTTGCATTACCTTTACTGCACATTGGCACTAATACTTTAACTACGACACCGCGTTTTACAGCGGCGATTAACGCCGCTTGAATTTGCGAATCACCTAAGTTTTCAACCTGAACAATCAGCGATTTTTTTGCAGAAGTAATTAGACTAACTAACTTTGTTAAAGAATTAACCGGACTCCAAACCAGATGAAGCTCATTCAACTGAGGTGTTAAACCTTGTTGTGTACTGGCATTTTGCCAATCTTGTTCAAACACACTGATAACTTCATTTACGACATCAGGATCATGAACAATAAGACCGAAATCTCGGGTGACGTCTTCTAACTTAGTTAAATTGATGGCTGTAATAAAAGCCTCAGAATTATTAATAGTCATCGACTTTTGATGGCTGATCGAAAACGCCGAAGAGCTTGCGCGCACATCAACACCGCCTGACTTTAATTGATCAAACCCTAATTTAAAATTTGGTAAATTTAAACTGACGCTATCTAAAATAACTTTAACAGCAACACCTCGTTTTTGTGCCGAAACTAAAGCGCTGATCACTTGCGTGTTGGTTAAATGAAACATCGCCATTCGAATCACATCGCCGCTTTTGGTATTGTTAATGCTACGTAAAAATTCAACATGACCATTCGAGTTCGGCGTAACAATTAACTGAACATCCCCTTTAAGTAACGGTAAAGTTGAAACTTCACTCGGAGGAGTCACTACCGGCGGAGGTGAGCTTGTCACTGGAGGGTTTGTTGTCGTGGGCGGCGTTGTCGTTGGTGGGGTTTCGGGCTCTTCTGTTGTTGGTGGAATTGCCGCTGGTGCATTCACCTCTGAACTAGGCGATGAAGAGCTATCTGACGATTGCTTACAGTTAACTAAAAATAAACAAACAAATAAAAGAACTAAAAGATGAGAAGTTATTTTTTTCATCTTTTAGTTGTAGTCGATTATTTTAATTTTTTAAAGACAAAGTCGAACAAACAGTTCACTTAATGAGTAAAATTAAACAGGCTCATCACGAAAGAAACAGATTCACAATTAGCAAATTATTTATAGTTTTAATTTTAATTACCGTAGCTAATTTTACGAAGTTTTCCGTCTAACGAAATACTTTTTTTAACTTTTACGCCAACCTTCGCTGCTTCTTCGCCCTTAAAACCTGAAGACGAAATAGAAACGTAATCAGCAGCATTTGCCATATTGTTGATAGAACCTAAAGAGGTTACTCCTGTTAACCTTTGAATTAAATTACGAATATCTACCTGCAACGAATACCCTTTAAGACTTCCCACGCGAAAAACTTCTGCGGCGTATGAAGAAATACCGTTCGCCTCAATAACTCCGCCTTTTTCGGCTTGAAAAATATATTTAAATCCCGGGTAAATGATCGCTTGATCAAAAATGACTTTATTATTGCTTCCGATTTTAACAGGGTCCATTTTTATTACTGAAGAAAGGCTTGCTTCTGCGCTGTTAATTTTAAACCGGCAGTTTTTAAATTTAACCTGCTGATTTTCATAATACGCATACGAATTATAAAAGCGAATATGCATAGCTGTAGTTTCTAAATTCTTTTTTGCTTCGGCGTAAAACTGAACATTTTCAAATGTTAAATCACCAGGTGCATAAATATGACCTGAATCGTAGGTATTACCCTTTTCGTTACCGCTGACTGTTCGTAAGATACTGTTTTTAATCAGGCCGGTAGTTTTAAGAAGATGGCTTTTCGCGTTTATACCTGAATAAAGAAATCGCCCGCCATACATGATGATCTTATCACCGTAAAATGTGGAATCATCACCAGCAAACCCTAAATCGAAAATACCGTTCATTCTGGCATTCGTTAATTTAATATTATTTGTCAGTAATTTTTTACCTTCAGTGTCTTTTTCACCGTGTGGGTCAATTTCGATTTGAAAACTCATAAAGGGCCTTGCATCACCCCAACTCATATACTGATCAATATCTGCGTTAACTTTACCGCCGGTGATCGTTACTCCACCTCGAAAGTTAAAATTAGCCTTCATTCTTTTAATCTGAATATCTACGTTTGAATAAATTTGAACGCCGTCACCTGGACTTTCATGAAAGTCAGAATCACTGATTTCAACTTTTAACGACTGAGCTACAGTGCCGCGTAAAAACAGCAATGACTTCTGCTCTAATTCATAAGCTGCATGCGGACCTTGGTTATTTCTGCTTCCGTAGAAATTCATGTTTTTAATAACTAATGGATTTGGCGAAGCAAAAATACCATTAATCAGGCGGCCCCATTTATTCGCTTTGTGGCAACGATCAAATGTCTCTTTATCTGTTAATTGATATTTTAAGCACGGCGAAGGTAAAACGACGAGCGTGGCTTTTTTACCATTCACCTCATCACTTTCACCGATATAATTAATACCGCTGTAAAACGGAATTGTCTTAACCTGAAATTTAGAATTTAACGGAGAAACAAGGTAATTTCCAACCGGAAAAACCACCGCTATTTTTGCTTTACTGTTTTCTAATAAAAGTGATTTTGCATATTCCGAAGCTTTTCTGATTTCTTCGGTGTCATCGTCTTTATCGTTGGGAATCGCTCCAAAGTCAGTTGCGACATTAATAATATGATCAAAATCTGAATCAGATGGGGCTAGCGTAAAATTTTGAAAGAGTAACGCCGAAAGAAAGCATAATGAAATGCTCACAGTTAAGCTTAAATGCCTTTTATTAAGTGCCATAATTCCCCTGCTAAAATTTTACAGGAGGAGTGATGATTTAGAATTGAAAAATAAAGGGTGTTTCAAAGAGAGATTGTTTTGACAACAAGTTCGACGCTCCACCTTTGTGGAGTGGAGCGGAATCTTTACAAACTAGTAATTTTCAAACGTCGTGATAATGAATGCGACTGCACCACGATTGGCGAATAAGATCTCATTAGCGTAAGCCATGCTTTTTTCAGAGTTAGTGACTGCGTCTTCGCCAGTTAACGTATCTTTTTTATTTTTCTCTAATTGAGCTTCAACCGTAGCTAGTGTTTTTTTGAATCTGGCATCAAAGCCATCGACTACCTTTTGTTCTGTGACAACCTTAGTAAAGCAGACGGCTTGCTTAACGTAGTCGTCCATTTCAATTTTAAAAGTAGTGCCACTGATATTTTTATCGTTCAATAATGCTAATAAATGTTTACGTAATTTTACGCCAGAAACGCGGATTGATTCTTTAAACTTACTTTGACCGCCACCATCAGTAGCCATATCCAGTACAACCTGGTCAGCTTCGCCATCACCGTCACAAGTCACGCGTTCATCTGTACCGACAAAATAGTCAACAGATTGAGCCATGGCAGAAGTTGATGTTACTAAAATTAACGCTAATGATAAGATGTGTTTTTTCATAATGAAGTTAAATTGCAGTCGTCATACCAATGGCAATTACACCTCATAGGCAATTTAGCGGCGTTTAAAGTGTCTAAAGACTTCAAAGAAACAAAAATTGTTGTACGTCTCAAGATAGATCGTGTCTCAGAAATAGATGTTTGAATTAGTGAATGGCCCGTAGACAGAAAATTATAACTTTTCGAAAAACTTAAAAAAACATCTAAAGATTATATTATTTATCTAAAATTTGTTAAGAAAACTCCGATGACTTAAACGCTCTTACGGGAGAGGAACTAATTATATGTCATTTGAATACAGGAAAAGTAAAGGCCACGGCGACAACGAAAGCTTTTGGACATCTTATTCGGATCTATTCTTAGGATTATCGTCAATTTTCTTAATGCTTTATGTGGTGGCAAGTCTTCGTACCGGTACAGACACTATTAAGGTGATGACCGACAATCAACAGTTAAAGGTTGAAGTTCAAGATCTTAAAAACCAGTTACAAACTTATGAATCAGTTAAAGAGAATTACTTAAATAACCAGGCCTCAAAAGATGAAGTGACTGAATATAACGAGTTAATGGATAAATTAACATTGTTACAAGATGAGGCAAAAAACGAAAAAGAATCTCTACGTCAACAGGCCCGCGAAAACGAACGTAAAGAAGCTGCTTTAAATAAGTATCAACAGATGGTTCGCAACATCATCAATTCAAATAACTTAGCTAAAGTTAAAATTAACAACCGTAATGAAATTATCACTGAAAAAGATGAAGATATTAAGGATCTAAATACAAATATCGCCAGCATGAATCACACGCTTAAAGTTAAAGAGCAAGAAATCACTAGCGTAAGCCAAAAACTACAACAACAACTTACGGCACTGGACAGAGCTAAAAAGTTTCAGAAAATCTCACAGGCTGCTTATCAAGCCCGCATGAAACAATTAAAAGCCGACGCCGAAAAGAACATTCAAAACCTTCGTGCTGAAAAAAGCCAGGTGGCCCAAAACTTATCAGCAGCCCAACAACAATTGGCCTCTACTCAAAATGCTCTTGAAAGTACATCTTCAGAGTTAGGTAAAACTAAAGGCGCTCTTGAAGCCAGTAACCAACAAATCAGCGGTTTAAAAGACCGTATTGGCAATATGAATGCCGAATCACAAGCTAAAATGCGTGCCCTTCAAGAAGGTTACGCTAAAGAAAGTGCCGCTGCCCGTGCCGCCTTTGACGCCGAACTTGGAAGACAAAAAAATCTATCGGCCGGTGAAATTGCCCGTCGTGAAGCTGAATTTAAACGTCAGGGTGAAGCCCGTGAACGCGCCTTTGCTGGCAAACTTCAAGGTCTAGCCGGTGAATTAGAAAGCACAAAAGGAGCATTAGCTAGCACGCAAGGAAAACTGGCCGCAGCAGAAGCCGAACTTTCGGCACGTAAAGGTATCGCTGAAGAAATTAAAAAAGGTTTCAGAGGGGCCGGAGTTAAAGCCGACATCAATATGGAATCAGGCGATGTGGTTTTAGATTTCGGCCAGGCTTACTTTGATAGCGACTCAGCCCAGTTAAAAGAAGAAATGCGTAATGTTTTACAGCGCGCAATGCCAGTTTATTCAAAATCATTATTCGGTAACCCTAAAGTATCTGACAAAATTTCTTCTGTAGAAGTGATCGGCTTTGCCTCGCCGACTTATCAGGGCCGTGTTGTAGACCCTTATTCAAGTAAACCGCAAGATCGTGATGCGATTAAGTACAACATGGATTTAAGTTATAAACGTGCAAAATCAATTTTCAATTACATTCTAGACGGTAAAGAAATGAATTTTACCTATCATAAGAACTTAGTTCCGGCGATGAAAGTCTCTGGCCGAAGTTTCTTAGATTTAATGAAGCAAGACCGCTCTATTGCTTCGGTTGAAGATTACTGTAAGAAAAATGACTGTAAAAAGTCACAAAGAGTTATTATTCGCTTTAATATGGAAACTAAAAAATAGAGGTACACACTATGAATGACGTGCTTTTACAAAATGTAATTCGCAACTTTATCAACTACCTACCCTACGCAATGGGTACGGTTTTTGTTGTCGCTGTAGCGCTTCGCTGGGCGATCTATTATACCGTCAAACGTCACGAATGGTTTGCCCGACAGTTTGAAATGAAAGTGCATAAATTTTTAGATTCTGAAGAAAATAAAAAATTACAAGATGCCTCTTTCTACGTCTTATGTAAAAAGCTTTTTGAAAAGACTTTCTATGAAGCCTTTGCTGTACGCGACCGTAATTCAGCACAAAATAAAGATCATGTGATGTCGACAAACGACAGAATATTTCTTGTTAAACAAGGTTGTGCATGGCTTGTGAAAGACACTTTAAAGCAGCTTCGCTATTTAAAATGGTCCAAAGAAACCCCTAAGTTACAACATATTACAAGATCTACCCTTCACCACAACCCTTGCTTTAACAAAGTGTTTGGCGTTTTACCAATGAGTACGGTGAACGATTTAATTTCTATTTTACCGGGTTTATTCGTGGTAGCCGGAATCTTAGGTACCTTCTTAGGTATCAAAGGTGGTCTGGTTCAATTAGGCGGAATGGATGTTGGCGATCTAGAACGTACAAAAACGATTATGGATAGCTTTTTACATGAGATCGGTTTTGCCATGGCCTCTTCAATTATGGGTATTGCGTTTTCTTTAGCCCTACACGTGATTAACACCTCACTTTCTCCAGAACGTGTTTACACATCTCTTGTGGATCGTTTTGAAAATGCCATGGATTTATTATGGTACAGATCTGATAACAACATCATTCCTGAGGGAACAAGTAAATTTGATGAAAATAAAGATCCGCATGAAGCTTTAGCTGAAGAAGCTTTAAATATCGAAATCTTAAAAGGAAAAAAAGACGGCTATCAGGCGGCTTAGTACACTATGAATGGCGAACGAGTTTTTGTATTAGAAATTACACAAGGTGACGGCGTAAAAAACCATTACGTAAAAAACCCTGAATTTGTTTTGGGGCGTGGTCCTACGTCTGCCGTTAAAATTGATGACAATAACATTTCAAGAGAACATGTTAAAATCACTTATGACGACGACATTGGATCAATTATAGTTCAAGATCTAAAATCTTCGAACGGTACCTTGATTAACGGACAAAAACTCGAACCGTTTGCGAAATACGGCCTAAAAGAAAACGACATTGTCACCTTCGTTAATTCTTCAACTTCGATGAGTATTAAAACGGTGCGGGCTTCAACCGAGGCCAGTGATTTTGCCAGCAAATCCCAGACTCAAAACACAGAGCCTGTTAATGTTAAAATCTCTGGCTTTCCGCAAACAGAACAAGAACTTAAAATTGATTTTAAAAACGTAAGCCTTGATTTGCCGAAATACCGTGATCCCGGTGAACATGCGCGCGAGATTATTGCCGAAGCTAATTTTTTAAAACAAACAATCATTAAAGGCGCCCATGTAAAAAAAGAACAAATTATCAATGAAACACAAATTCAGGCCAAAAAATTAGCCGAAGAAGCCTATCAAGAATACCGTAGCCGCGCAGAACTTCTGATTGATGAAACCAAAATGCAGATGCAGCATCTAAAAACCGAAACTGAATCGCATTTAGATGATAAACGTATGCATGCCTTACAAGAAATTCAGCATCTT
>CAMLRE010000013.1 GCA_946482355.1 uncultured Bdellovibrio sp. | reverse complement strand
AAGCGTCTTAGAAAAATGATCGAACCAGATTACGATCGTCCTAAATATATTTTTAGATCTAAGAACGGTTATTTCTTAAATAAATCAATCAAAGTTAGTGATCAGATTGCTCAAGAGGGGAGAATCTCGTGAAACAAGTAGCTTTAATTTTAGCGGTCGTATTAGCAGGTGTTTTAGCCCAAGCTGAATTCTTCGGAACAAAAGTTGAACAACAACTTGCATCTCAGGAAAATCCATCTTGTGGTTTAAATAAACAGGGCGGACCGATTGATGGCTTCCCATGGTCAGTAGCTCAACCATTCCCATGGAATACAATCCAAGGTTTATGGAAAGTTTCTGATTCTCCAGACCAAGTAATGCGTATGCGTGTAGTTCGTCAGGATCAAAACGCGAAACACTTGAGCGTAGATGTAATGTCTCGTAATCAATGTAACGGTCCTGTTATGAAGGGCGTAGGCATTGTGACTGCGGCTGAGAAAAACGTGGTTCGTTTAACGTTAACTGATAAAGCAGGTCAAACGTACATGATGAAGTTAGCTATGTTTGATACAGCTGACCTTCAAATGGACAAAAACCTTTGCGGACAGTCCGTTTTAGCAGCTTCTGTTATCACTTTAGATAACGAAGGCGAAGATGACATCACTGCTGACCCTGCAAATGCAGAGCAGTCGAACATGATGCTGAAAAAGATTACAAATTCTACAGACTTCTACTGTAGAAAACGCAAGTAATTGAATTTTTTTGTTGAACGCGGGCTATAGCTTATATATATCTATAGCCCAATCAAGACGACAGGGAATTAGCTCAGTTGGTAGAGCGCCACCCTTACAAGGTGGATGTCGTCGGTTCGAATCCGGCATTCCCTACCATTTCTCACATTTTGTTTTGATAGATGAAACCCGCTAACAAGCGGGTTTTTTCGTTTCTGGGCCTAATCAAGAAAACCGAATCTCTCGCTCATCACTATCTTTTGGTGACATTCCCTCAGAAGTTGGAAATTGATGCGTAAAGCTTTCGGCAAGAGCTGTAATAGTTAAACTAGGATTCACGCCTAAGTTCGCAGGAATCACACTGCCATCCATGATGTAGAGATTTTTATAACCAATGATCTCGTGCTGTTCGTTAATTACCGAACCAAACTGACAACCTCCAAGAATGTGAGCTGTGGCCGGTGTTGCTAAAAGCACTTCTGAGATCACGTTCTGAGGTATGCCTTGCATCAGGTCTGCTAATTCGCTCGAAGCTTTTTGGGCTATAGGCAAATACGATTTGATGGCGTGGTTTTCATCAGAGCAGACTAAATCTTTTTTAAATAACGTAAAAAATGAACGTTTATATTTAATCGTGATTTTTTCTTCAAGTGTTTGCATGACTAAAAGAATAATTGTTCGATTCGCCCAGCTTCTTGAAAAATACAATTTAGCAAAAGGAATAAACTTTAAAAAAATGTTTCCTAATAATTTAAGCGGCCGAGTCAGCGCTGAACCATCACCCGTTAACGGTACTGATAGCAGACGCATAAGATCAGAACCGCGAGGGTATCTGACAGGTTCAATTTTAGTAAAGCTGTCGGGGTGAATGGCAGAGCCAATTGCGATTCCTTCAGAATAATCTAAATCATCGTTTAAGGCCGTAGCGCCACATAAACTTTCGCCGTTGGTGCGCACATCTGCACCGAGGGTATCTGAAATTTTTGGCAGCGTTTTATGTTTAAATTTATTCGCGAAAAGAATTTTTAAAGTGCCGACAACACCTGCAGCTAAGATCACGTGATCTGCGGTATAAGTTTCTGATTTTTTAAAAATGGCCGTCGAGCTAGATGTCACGATCTCATAACCACCTTTAGCTAAAGGTGTGATTTTTTCGACCGTGGTTTCGGGTTTAATTTCGCAGCCCCATTTTTCTGCAAAATAAAGATAGTTTTTATCGAGCGTGTTTTTAGCGCCTACGCGGCAACCGATCATGCAGGCGCCGCAACCCGTACAGGCCTGACGTTTTGGGCCAGCACCTGAAAAATAAGGGTCAGAGCCTTCAGCATCAAAGTTTACACCAACTTCTGTAAGGTGAAACGTATCTTGTACCTTTAAACGTTCACCTAAAAGCTTTAATGCTTTATCCGAAGAGGTTACGATTTTGTTCTCGGTTACGCCGAGCATTTTTTTAGCCAGCTCGTAATAACTTTTACTGTTTGAAGAAAAGGATTTCGGCCAGCTCGAATGCGACAAGACCAAATCACTAGGTTTCATCAGGGTGTTTGCATAGACAAGGCTTCCGCCGCCAACACCTGCACCATGCAGGATCATGATTTTATTTAACAAGGTAATTTGTTGAATACCAAAACATCGTAGTAGCGGAGCCCAGATAAATTTTCGAAGATTCCAATTAGTTTTAGCAAAGTCTTGCGGTGTATATTTTTTGCCTTTTTCTAAAACTAAGACTTTATAACCTTTTTGCGTTAAGCGCATCGCGCTCACTGAACCGCCAAAACCTGAACCTACGATAATAAAGTCATATTTCTTCATCACTAATACGTTAGCGATAAGAGTGTGGCTTGAGCAATAAAAAAGCCACCTCTACCAGATGGCTTATGCTTATTGAATTTTACAGTGAAGGCATGAGTTATCTAAGTAATTATACTCGCCACCAGTTTCGACACAGAACTTCTCACTGAAATTGCGTGTGATATTACACTCTGACTCAGTAACCGAAATATCTTCGCAAGAATCTTTTGATGAAAAGATTTTAGCTTTTTCAGCGTCGTCGATATCGACAATTTCTTCTCCGTAAGCGATGCACATAACATCACGTGAAAATTTGCCCGCAAAAAAGAAATCTTCTGTGCACGCATAGCCGATGCGAACATGGCATGAGTGAGATTGGGCGTAGGCCATTGAACCAGCGAACATGAATAAAACCACGAATAAATTTTTCATTTACGATCTCCTTTGTTTTGGCGTAGTTCATATTTATTTTGTGTAGCCAACGCAATAACTTTTTATTTGTAGGGAAAAATTCCCGCGTCTATGAATATTATGCGCATAATTTTTCTGAATAATATGCGCATAAAAATTCAGTTGGTTTTCATTTTTGTAAGAGGCCGTGGTTTCGTTGACTCGTGCGGCTTTCAGGCCCATAACCTCTGACAATTTAAACAAGGAGAGGGTTCTTATGAAAATGATGATTTTAGTTTTTGGATTATTAATTTCTACAACGGGCATGGCTCGCCAATACACGCAGTGTTCTGATTTAGATAAAGAGTTTTACAGCGTTGTTAACTTGCCAACGTTAGAACAAGGCACATTGTTTGTGACTTTAGGCGCTGAAACGGATGCTTACCAACTTTACCACATCGAAAAAATCGAAGAAAAAGAAGACGGCATTTACTACAAGTTAGTTGAAGCTTATAACGAATCAGTTTTAGTTTTTCCTAAAAACGTGTTCGGCACAAACAACGATAATATCCGTGTAGATGTGTATGAAAACGGAGTTCATCACCGTTTTTCTTGTTTCACACGCGTGTACGAAGATTAAAAATACCTGTCTGTTTAGCAAGACTGAATCAATTTGAAGCTTGAAAATCCCAGAAAGAGACAGTTAAAAAGTCGTGAAATTTTGAAAACAAAAAGCCGATAAGATTCGTATGAAACTTATCCTATTTGCTTCACTATTTTCTTTTTCGATTTCAAGCTTTGCTCAACAAGTTGTTGATAAAGAAAACCTGGCCATGTGGGTTCCGCCAAATTGGAATACCTATCAGGCCATGGGTTACAACGCAGATACGTTTAAAGTGCCTGAGGGGCTTAAGAAGTCGGTCGATTTCTGGATTCAGATTTATACAAAGTACACAACCCAACAAGGGGTGTTTCACGTAGCTGGTGATACAGATCAGATTCTGGGCGATTTTGACCTTACGCAAGTTTACGCTAACCCACAGTGGGGGCCAGTGCGCCGTGAATTAGAAGCTGAAATTTTGATTAAGCGCCAGAAAAAGTTATTAGCAGCCCGTCATAAGATTGATGTGAAAAAGATTCGCCTGCAAATGGGTTTAAAAGACCGCATGGAACAAGCAATTAAAGTTTCAGGTTATTATTTACCGCAGATGGAAAGAATCTTTGAACAAGAAAAAATTCCCAAAGAGTTAACTCGTGTGGTGTTCGTTGAAAGTTCATTTAATATTTTCGCTGAATCACGTGTAGGGGCCAGTGGCCTTTGGCAGATCATGCCGCGTGTTTCAAAAAAGTTTAAATATATTTCAGACGCGCAAGATTTAAGAAACCATCCGATCTATGCCACAAAGCTGGCGGCTAAAATTTTTAAAGAGAATTACCAAATCTTAAAGTCATGGCCATTAGCTGTGACGGGCTACAACCACGGGGTGGGTAGCATGAGTAAAATCGTTAAAAAGTACAAATCAAACGATATCGCTTATTTAGTTGATAACGTAGGGGCGAGTAAAAGTTTTGGTTTTGCTTCAAGAAACTTCTATGCGACATACTTAGCCGCTCTGTATGTAGAATCACATGCAAACTTATTCTTTCCAGAGCCAGTTTATAGATACCAAGAATTACAGGTTCGCGCGGTTAAGGTTGTAAAACCAATGCCGTATCAAGAATTACTGGCTTATTTTAATAAAGATCATAAAAAACTTCGCCTTTACAACCCGCATATTAAAATAAAATATTTAAAAGCTGGAAAGTCCTTGCCTAAAGGCGTGATCGCTAATCTTCCGAAAGAGGATAAAACGCAAATCGCTGGCGTGATCGATCAAGAAACAGAACTGTAAAAATAAAAAAGCCTGAAAGGGTAACTTTCAGGCTTTCTCTACTCGAAATTGTTGTTAATTAAGACTATTTGATTTCCTCACAAAACATTCTTAAATTTTCACGGTGAAAATTCGTTCCTGGAAATGTTCCATTGAAAATACCGGCCATGCTGATAGGCAATACGCTGAGTACGAAGTTACTTTCGAAATCTTCATGATCGATTTGAACAGCATCAACTAGCGGGTTAATTTTTGCTGTAGCGTAAACAGCCGCTACCGGAGCTAATTCGCCACCTTGAGCTGGTAACCATAAAGATACCTGAGTGATTGTGCCTGCAACGTCGCGTACGCGGACTGCGAATAACTCGTCAACGTTTTGAAAAGCTACGCAATCAAATTCGCGTGCCTTTTCGTCGCCACCACTTGAGATTGGGCCAGCAAAAGCCATAGAAGATAATAGGGTCATTACTGTGAATAATACTTTTAGTTTCATAACTTGGTTCTCCTTGTAACTGAGGTTCTAACAAAAAAGCAAATTGACTTCAGTATGAATTAAATAATCAAAATAATTGAATTTGATTATTTAAAATAAACGATATAAAACACCGCTTATGAGCGATTTATTTAAGTTTGACGATTACAAAGAGTACCTAAAGCAATTAGTTAGAACTAACGAAGAAGTTCGTGGTTACCAAGCCCGCTTAGCGCGTGAAGCCAGCTGCCAACCGTCGTATCTTTCACAGGTGTTAACAGCTAATGCCGATTTAACCACTGACCACGCGTTAAATCTTTCAACGTTTCTGGGTCTTGATGATCAAGAGAAAGAATATTTAGTGACTCTGATCTTACACGCAAAAGCGGCTTCGGTGAAAAATAAACGCTACTTTGAAAAAAAGTTAAGCCAGCTTAGAAAACAAAGAGCCAACTTAACTAGAAGACTTAACTCAGATGAAGAATACGCTAAAGACGTCGAACTCGTTTACCACAGTAACTGGGTCTATGCTGCGGTTCACGTTTCAACAAGTATCGAAGATCAAACAGCCATCACCATCGCTGAAAAACTGCGATTAACGGTGGGCGAGGTATCGAGTGTTTTAAAAACTTTAGCCAGCTATGGCTTAGTCAAAAGTTATGGTGATAAATGGGTGTACGTCACGGGTTCTGCACACTTACCAGATGAATCTTATATGACGATGGTTAATCATTCGAACTGGCGTTTAAAATCAGTCAGTAATATCCCACACCGCAATGAAAGCGATCTTAGATACACTTCAGTATTTACGATGTCACAAGACGACGCTGATAAATTAAAAGAAGAAATGCTTAAAGTGATCAGACAATGGCGCGCCAAGATCGCCCCTTCAGAACCTGAAGTCACTATGGCGATCTTGTGTGATTTTTTTGAAGTTTAAAGTTTAATAGGCTTAAAATTACCTTTAGAAATTTGCGAACGTAATAAGTACGGAACAGCGTAGTAGCGGTTGTACTCATTAGGTACGATGCGCGAATGCTCTAAATCTTCGATAGCTAATCTAATTTTACCAGCGATATCATCAATGGCAGTCACTGTATTAAAAATCGCTACACCTTTTTCCCAAAGGTTACCAATTGTTAATTTATCTTTAGCTGGATCATGAAATACCTGCATCATAGCATTAAATTCATCAAGGCTACCTAATGAAGCATTTAATTTCGGAAATAAAAAACCAAAGATCATTCTGTTAAATTCATATTTTTCATTTAACGTATAAGTTACAGCTTCAGTTTGGCCATTTGATTTAGGCATCGGCGTATTCGCCTTAGGATTCTTAGTGATTTCTAAGATGTAACCTTCTTTAGTGCCCGTGTTATTTTTAACAAAATAAAGATCTTTTTTGTAAATCGTGAAAACCATTTGGCGCATGTTCGATACGCGTAAGGCCATTTCTTTATCCCAGATAGCGCCGTCTTCTTCTTTTTCAAAGCGGTGGTATTCATCTAACGCACGAGGAACCACACCGTTTAACATACCGTGAACTACTTTAGTCATTAAACCTTGGGCTCCGCCTAGTGATACGATGTAGTAAGCGTTAAGATTTGTAGGGCGGCCTAAGTCTTTTAAAACTTGCGGTAAGTTAACCATGTCTTGTGGTAAGTACTGCGCGATACTTTCAGCGGCATCATAAGCATCTTGGCCAGCTGTATAGTTTTTTAAATAAGTTTCGTAACCACTTTTTACGTAACCAATTTTTTGCGCGCGTGTGAAAATATCTTTTAATACGAAATCAACGTAAGTTGGTTCATTTAAGATTTTTCTAGAAATCGTGTCGTGAATAATTTTATTTTGGTGGTATAAATCAGCTAATTGATCACCATTTAATTTTGCATTCGGGCCTTGATCAGAAAACGCAAGTTCGTAATCAATTTGATCTTCAGGTAATAGTGAGCGCACCGCTACCATAGCTTTTAAAACTGAGCGCGCCATTTTAAAATATTTTTCAACCGAAGCTTGGTCCACATAAGGACGGTCTGGGTGATGCCAGAAGTGCGCATGACCTAATTCAGCAATTGTTCCTGCATGGGCAAATGAATCTTCTAAAGTATGAAGACCGGCCGAAATCTTCATTAAGTTACCTTCCATTAAACCTTCAGTGAAAAGTTCTGTGGCAAATTCATGATCGGCTTCAGTTTCAGTGTAAGAATTTAAAGTTAAACCAGAAGATGGATCATTCTTTAATAATCCCGCAAGCTTACCCATGAGTTCATCTGGTCTTAGTTTGTTCGCTAACGGAGAACCCGGAAAGTGTAATAGACGGCGTTTTTTAATACCTGTTAAAGGTAATACGATCATACTTAATGGATCTGAAATATAAGCTTCATCCATCCACTGCGCACCTAACGCGAGCTTAACCGCTACAGGATGTTTAATTCCGGCAAAGCGAGCCATGGAGTAGGTTCCATAAAAGTGAGTATCCACATCATAAGCTGATGCAGAAAATGAAAATAACAGGATCGCCGGCATTATTAAATTTCGGATAAGTTTTTTCATACCCATTGATTTTGCAAAACCAAAACCTTGATTAGGTCGAATACACTAGATTTGACTGTCAAAGCAGTTAACAGAGTCGTTAGATTGTCATCGTCTCATTTTGAGATTTCGCAGAATATTATCGTATGACAGACAAAAACACCTGAACTAGCGTGACTGAATACCTCAGGGGGGATTATGAAAAAATCATTCTTAGTATTAGCTGTGCTAACCGCAGGAATCGCTGTGCAAGCCGCCGATGATTCACGCGTAAGAAGCGGATTAATGGAAGTTCAATCGGCACAAAGCCAAACACAAATTCTTTTTAACGAAGTGACAACACCTCAGCAAAAAGAACGCGTTCGTTATATCAGTCAAAAACTGGCCCAAGCTGAAAACTATTTGCAACAGGCTTTAAATTTACCAACGAATCCTCCGCACCAAGGGCAAAATGTTGAATTCTTTCGTAGCGATTCATGCAGCAGTGAATTAGTGGGTGTGGTCAATCCCACGACGGATTGTAATCGTTTTTCACCAACCGAAAAAGTTTGGGCGATTCGTGTGAACGGTCAATGCCAAGACATCGACGATACAACAGCACAAAATGCCTGTCGCATGTATCAAAATGCTGGCAATAAAGAAGCGGTTAAAGTGTATAGATCAGATTCTTGCAGCGATTCTTTATCCGGTATTTTTTCATCTTACACAAACTGCGACACTTTAAGTGATTCAGGCAACAGCGCTTGGGCCATCATGGTTAACAACCAATGTAAAGATGTTGCTGACACGACATTAAAGAAAAGTTGTATCGCTTTTAAGGCGATCAATTCTCCTCGAGCTGTTAAATTTTATCATTCAGATTCTTGCGGTGATGAATTAGTGGCAGCGGTGGATAGAAATACAAACTGCGAAAGTTTAGCAGGTCTAGATAAGGTGTGGGCGGTTGAAATTAACGGGCAATGCCAAGACATTTCTGATCTTGAGATTGTTCCGGCATGTCAGCGCTTCAAACCTTAACATTTTTGCCTAAGGGCATAACTTGTAAATAAAATTTATTCTAAAAGACCAGCGACCCCCGATTCAGGGGGTGACGGTTTTCCGAGTAAACTCCTAAGATAAATAAACGGCATTTAATGTGCCGCTGATAGCTAGAAAGAGTATACTTGAAAACATTAGCTGAATTCGCTCAAAGCATTTGTCTTGTCATCGAAGACAATAGAACAACTCAATTTTTAAAAAACGTTGTGACTTCGGCCTTTCCGGGGATTTCAGTTCATTGCACGCAAAGTGTTAAAGAAGCTCAGACATGGCTTCATGATCGTTCGAATTCTACGGCACAAAAAACTCCACTTTACTTAGCTTTAGTTGATTTGGGCTTACCTGACGGATCAGGTTTAGATATTGTTCGTTTGCTAAAAGAAAAAGAACCGCACGCTCAAGCTGTTGTCGTCACTATTTACGAAGAAGATAAATACCTTTTTGAAGCTTTAAGTGCAGGCGCTGTTGGATATTTGTTAAAACGAGATGATCCAGCTTTTTTATCTGATATTTTAAAACGTATTTTACATAACGAACCGCCATTATCACCATCGATTGCTACTCGCTTGATTGAGTATTTCCGTCAGCCTGAAAAAAACAACACAGTAAAAACCGAATTAACAACACGTGAAAGAGAAACGCTGACTCACTTAGCGCGTGGTTTAACTGTAGCCGAAGCTGCGGGAACAATGGGATTAAGTGCGCAGACTGTGGCAAGTTATGTGAAAGTGATCTATCAAAAATTGCATGTTTCAAATCGTGCTGAAGCCACACGCGAAGCTATTCGCCGCGGCTTAGTTTAATTAAAAAATTTTTAAGGCAATCTGCCTGATTAAGCCCCGTTCATTCGGGCATTTTTACCAACAAAACCTTTGTTTTGCCGCGTTTTATCGTGGCCTTATGCTTGCTCGTCTTGGGGTTATTACACCTAACCACATTTGATGGAGTGCCTCTATGTTCAAATTTATTAAAAGATTTGTTGTCATTATAGCTTCGCTTTATTCCGCTCATGCTTTCGCAGATGCACAACCAGCGTGTTATAGTTTTACGGTGCCTGAGGGCCCTGAAGCTGATGCAGCCGTTGTCGAAACGAAAGAAACTTGGTGTTACCAACAATTAAGTTCTCCGTTGGGAACTCTTTATGTTTTTAATGCCGATGCAGACAAAGTAGTTCCTGAATTAGCCTTCACGGTTGATCCAGACGGCGTGATGACTCATGGATCTTTAAAACAGGGAGTACGCTCTGTTCACAAAGTGTTAGCGAAAGAATTTAATCCATTTTCAATTCCTTACAACGAACCAAAACATATGAAAGCTTTGGTGCCGCAGTATTTAACTCAACAGATGATGAGTTCAGCGAACGAAACACTTCGCGTGTTATCCACGTCAAATGCCCCAGTAGAAAAAATAGGTGGTTTAGAATCTTTAGAAATGGACACAGGTGAAATCACCGAAGAATCCGACATCAAACCTTGGCGCGGTTACTGGTGGGCATACAATGGCCGCCGTTTATCAAACGGTTCAAATTCTCCGATGGCCAAATACGACCAATTCGTAAAAGCCAGAACCGGATCTAACCCGGGATCACAAGCTTGGGAAAATTCACGCCATCGCTATCATGGTATTAACTGGGAAGGTCACTGTAACGGTTGGGCCGCAAGTTCTGTGTTACGTGCTGAACCAGCAGCCTCAAAATACGATGAACAATCAAATACAACATTTTCGGTTTCAGACCAAAAAGGTTTGTTAGCTGAAACTGATTACTGCGTGAAAATTGCTTTTTTCGGTAATCGTTATCGCGGTTCGAACAGTAATCCGCGCGATATCGGAGCTGCGCTATTTCATAAAACTTTACGCTATTACATCGGCACACTTAAAAAACCGATCGCCGTCGATTACAAACAGTTAGAACCTGTGGATAACAATGTGATTTCTGGTTACACGATGAAAATTAAAAAAACAGGAGCCAGAACGTACGCAGTCACTGCCAAAGTTAGAATTCATAAATACGATAAAGCCCCAAGTTCAGATCCGGGTGAAGCACCATCTTACATCCGCACCTATTCTTACCGTTTAACTGAAGCATCTGACGGAAGTTTATCGGGATCATGGACATCAAGTAATCCAGATTTTTTATGGGTGCCGTTGGCAAGCGTAGATTGTAACAACAACAACCCACGTATTAACCACGAACGCATCCAGGAAATTCTGGATTTACCAGTGGTCATGTCTCGCTAAGTTAGAATCCATTTAAAATTGTTACGTAATTATTTTTTACAGCTCCCTAGGGTTTCTGGGGAGCATTTTTTTCGACCAAAGACCTGGGGCTGGACTTTGCCTAACCTGACTAATCTGATTGAATTAAGTCATGGGTAAATCAATTGTTTCATTCTTATTTTGTGCGGTTTTATTAACTTCGATTTCAGCGAAAGCCGTGGTTGCAGAACTTGGGTTATTTTATTTTAGTGATAACTTAGCATCGACAAGTGATTTTACTTACTCACGTACAGTTTATGATTTTGCAGTTTTGATGAATTCAGAAGGCCGCAAACTTTGGGGTATTGGTTGGAACTATTCTGGCGTTTCAACAAGCGATGATACGCCATCTGGTGAAACAACTTATTCATCAACTGAAACGGGTCCTAAATTTACTTATTTATTTGGCCGTGAACAAAACTGGTATGCAGCCCTAGCTTACAATTTACTGGCAAAAGCGCAATTTTCTGGAGCCGGTGGCGAAGCTGAATGGCGCGGAACTTCGCTTAAAGGTGAATTCGGTTATTTACCTAAAGTGGGCAGTAAATTAAATATTGGTGTGAAGCTTGTTTATCACCAAGCTTCGTACAACGAACAAATCACAAATTCGACGACTTTAACTCAGGAATCGAACACAAAAACCATGATTTACCCGAATTTTTCGGTGATCTATAAGTTCTAAAAGAGCCCTTTAACGTCTTAAGGCGCATCTTATCTGTAAAATCTTCAATAGCTTGTTCTTAGAGGCAATTACGGTTTGCCTCTGGGCTTAGAATTTCTTATTTTTTGGCTTTGATTTAGCTCTGTTAAATTTTGGAGGAGCCAATGATTAAAGCCTTTATTTTGACTTTCGTTTTTGCCTTAACGACTCAAGCTCAAGTGTGGGATCCGGCAATTGATGCCGTCACAGCACCGGCTGATTTTACAGCTCGTCCATTTAGTGAATCTGATTTTCAAACTTACCCATGGTTAAAAGAATTTAAATTAGTGATTGTGATCAACAAAGCTAACTCGGGCAGTGACCGCCAAACTTTACGAGTTTATGAAAATCAAAAAGTAATTTTACTTACAAAAATTTCTTCAGGTCGCGAAGAGTATGAAAAAGGTTGTGGCCCAGGCCAAGAACCTAAAAAAGATCACTGTTCAAAACGCCCGTACTGGTCAACAACCCCAGTGGGTTATTTCGACGTAGAAACTTTAGATGAAAATTATTTTTCTAATCTTTGGCAAACTTGGATGCCGTACGCGGTATTTTTTGAATCAGGAATTGCGACACACCAAGCACCAGCAGGAACTGAAAACAAACTTGGCGGCCGTGCTTCTGGTGGTTGCGTAAGAATGCATCCAAATCATGCTCCGGTTTTATTTTCTTATGTGCAAAAGGCTGGCAAAGGTTTAGTTCCGAAAGTAAATCGCGATGGCTCAGTGGCTCAAACTAAGCAAGGCGACACTGTTCGCTGGCAAGGTTTCAGAACTTTGTATATTGTACAGAACGTTGTTAAATAGTTATTTAAAGGATGCCTGTGAGCTTACAAGACCACTTAAAAGTTAAAGAACAAGATCGCAATTTCAACTGGGACGAAAAATTTTTTAAGTTGTTCTCTGAAGTCGAAGTCGGATTAATTTCAAACGATCCTCAACAAGGACCAGATGGTTGGCCGTACTTAATGTGCCAAACATTAACGGCCAATAATAAAACTCAATTTAACGGTGACCACATCGAATCTTCACAAAAAATCATGAAGTGGTTATCAACAAAAGGTATGGGCTTAGTGGTTAACCCACAACGTGAACCGTACCCGGATTACGTTTTTTCTTACGGTATGATTTGGTCGTTTATTGAAACGGGATATTTCATGCGCCCTGATCTAGCGCAAGCTTCAGGAAAAGTAGAATACAGCAGTGACAAAATCTACAGCGGTGTTCCGACTGAACAGTATTTGCCATTCTATGTACGTAAAGTTTTAAAAGATTTTTTCAATGACCAGACAGTTTTTAATCCGAAAATTTTAATGATTTCACCGGATGAAAAAAACTACGATTTAGCATTTTCTCTGGAATCACTGGGTAATCCTCCAGAGAATGAACACGCAGGCATTGCCGAAGCTATTTCTTGGTTCTTACCACCGCATTATTCGGTGGTGCTTGTCAGTGAGCAAGGTCTTCCTAAGTTTACTGAGCTTTACAGCCCAGCGAACCTTATGAACTAGCACGGCTTCGCCGAAGCTCATTGGCACGGCTTCGCCGTGACTTATGAATTAGGAAGTAAATCAATCAGGCATTCGCGCCAGTATTCAGGAGCATCCGTACTGTAATCTACAGCGACTTGGAAACCCTTCTTACCTAAGAATTTTGTGCGCGCTACGGTGCCTGAAATTTCAAGATCCATTTCATGAATCGTGAAAAACACCTTGTGGCCAACCAGAGCATCCAAATTTAAATTCGAGCGTAATTCTTTTTTAATAAAGTCTTCACGCTTGAAGTTAATTAGAATCCCTGATGCCGAAGCCTCAATGATCTCACCATATTTCGCAATCTTCTCTAAACTTTCCATCGAAGAAAAAGCGTCCAACGTTAATGGAACTACTTCTTTGCGAGGGGCCTGTCTGAATTTTCTTTGTGATGCACCCATAGTGTGTATCCTCCGCTTAATGAACTGTCTAAAGAACTCATCGGGGGTTACTGGACGTAGGTTGAGGGCCGGAATGTTAAAAAAAATTTAAAGGTCTACTAGAAAAAAAAGATCGTCCAATTGTGATCCAAAAT
>CAMLRE010000012.1 GCA_946482355.1 uncultured Bdellovibrio sp. | reverse complement strand
ATTTTTGATTATCCAAATCCAGAATATTATCCCTAAACAAAATCAACAATCGCAAAGCCACCACCAATAGTTTTTAAATTGGTGGTCTGGCCTTGATACAAGCGCGCGATCACAAGCTGCAATTCATCTTTGTACGCGTAACAACGTAGATCGTACTTCAAACGAAGATTTTGGCCGTCTTGTAAGACATCAACTTCAGGTGGTGGAGCATACTCTTGTGCCACAAAGCCTTGGGCGAAAGCTTCGTCAAAAACTTTACGCGACATGCTTGCACCGTTGTAAGCTTGCTTACTTCCAAACGAAGCTTTGGGTTTAAAGAAAAGTTTTTTTCTTTCAGACCAAACTTGGTCTTTGTCAGCTTCAGCTAAATCGTAAATTTTTAATAAACTTTCAGGAACCGGTAGTTCGCTTTGTTTTTGCCAGTCAGACAATCTTTGTTTGTCGCCTAACATGAAATATTCGTAAGGTGTTGGAGATAAATGTAATTTACCTTCGTTGTACAAAGATTTTAACTGCGCTGAATGCGACTCTTTTAAGTAAAAATCAGTGTAGCGGTTATAAATTAATGTTTCAGGCTTTAAATCAGCGGCCTGGTGAACATCAATAATCGAACAAGGAATATTATTTTTCTTAAACGCTTCTTGATAAACCAAGAATTCAATAAACAATCTTTGATCAGATGGTTTTTCATCCATGATCGCTAGATTGATTTCTTTCTGGCCCACAAGTTTTGATTCTTCACGAAACATTTCGACAAGTTTTTCCCAAGTGAAGTTTGTGGCTGGCTGAACTTTCCAGAAATCATAAAGCGTTAAGCCTAAGGCTAAAAACGCGGCGTTCGTGTTAATTTCAATTAACTTAGGCTTATCACCATTCACTAAGTGAAAATCAAAGCTTGTGCATACGCTATAATTTGCGGGCTTTGGTAAACCGAAAGTTTCAAATTGCGCGCCTAAATTCTTTTCAGACCAAGAACGTAAAGCATAAAGCTGCTTAATCTCTGATTGCAGCTTCGTTAAAGTGTCTTTAGGCAGCGTAATACGGTGCGGGCAGATAAGTTGTTCTGAGATTAAATTATTCATCGTTTCAAGCGGAATGCTTGGAAACTGTGAACGTAAATGCTGAATATAGTTATCTTTGACCGTCATCTGAAATATTGTTGCCACATTTTGCGCATTTACGATACTACTTTATCCGTATGAACCAAAGAATTGTGACCTGGAATGTTAACGGCGTTCGCGCCTGCTATGAAAAGACTTTGCCGGATTTTATTGAAAAAAATAAACCGGATATTCTTTGCCTGCAGGAAACAAAAGCCCATATTGACCAAGTTGAACCTGAAATCCGCACTTTAGGTTACAAAAATTCTTATTGGTCATCGGCCGAACGTAAAGGTTATTAAGGTGTAGCAACATTCATGAATCAAAACCCGATCAATGTGATCAAGGGGATTGATAAACCGCCTTACGATAACGAAGGCCGCATCGTTTGGACACAGCACCAGTATTTTGATTTATATAATATTTATTTTCCAAACGGTGGATCTGGTGGCGAGCGCCACAACTTCAAACAAAGCTTCTTGAAGGATCTAGCCTTACACTTATCTTTCGAAATTAAACGTGGCCGCGACATCGTGTTAGTGGGTGATTACAACATCGCCCACTTAGAAGCTGACGTGTACGCACCAAAAGCTTTGTCGACTGAATCAGGCTTCTTACCTGAAGAGCGCCAATGGTTTTCTGAATTTTTAAAAATGGGATTTGTAGACTGTTTTAGACATTTTTATCCAGAAGCTAAAAATGTTTATTCATGGTGGTCGTATAAAGATGAAGCGAGAAAGAAAAACAACGGTTGGCGTATCGACTATATTTGCGTTACGCCAAACCTAGTTAAGAATCTTAAAACTTGTCAGATTCTTTGCCAGCAAGAAGGTTCTGACCATTGCCCCGTGATGGTCGACTTGAGTTTTTAGTCTCTGGTTTTAAACTTGGGCCCGGGCGGAAATGTTCGCGAAACATCATTTCTGCTAACGCTGAAGATTTCACTGTCCAGTTTTTTACATTCACAGTAATTGCAGCAATGGCTACTTTATTTTCGCCATCAGAAGCATAACCTACGAACCAATCATTAGTGCCTTTTGGATTTGTTCCCGAGAAGTGACCGGTTTTTCCGCCCATTTCAACTTCACGGTATTTTTTGTCACGCACAAGTTTACGAAATGTTTTGCGGCCTGTTCCTGTTAAAACAGTTTGCTCCATTAACTCACGAACTTTAGCTGCTGAATCAGCTGTGATCGCTTGGCCGATCTCGTAAGTTTCACCTTTGTAAATTGATTCATGCGCATCAGAAGATAATTCTTCGACCAAGTAAGGAGCCACAATTTTACCATCGTTAATAATTGATGCCGCAATCATCGCACCATGAACCGGGCTCATTGTGTTAAAGCGATTATAACCAGAAGCCACTTGCGCCATCTCAAAACCTTTTTCTTCAGGTACTAACGCTTGGCTTTGTTCAATTTGAAAATCAGCCGGAATATATTTGTTAAACATAAAACGTCTTGAATATTCATCTAAATCTTTTGGATCTAAAGTTTCTAACGTTAAACGCCCGAACGCTGTATTGATTGATCTGGCAAAGGCATCTTTCAAAGAAATAAAACGTGTCCAACGATTTACTTTTTCAGAAAGAACATTTTTTTTGTAAAGCGTATAATTTCCACCGTTAAAAGCAATTTTATCTTGTGGTTCGACACCTTTACGGTCAACCGCAGTTGAAGCTGTGATAATTTTAAAAATAGAAGCGGCTGGAAACGTTGCACGTAAAGTTAAATTTTCTGCTTTTGGCTGGCCTTTAACGTAACTTGATAACGCTAAGATTTTTCCTGTTTCAGCATCCATCATAACAATTGCGCCGTAGTCAGGTTTGTAACGCAGTAATAATTTTTCTGACTGCTCTTGTAGATCTTTATCTAACGTGTACTTCACGTTAACTAGACCTTTGTCTGCAATCTCAACTTTAGTCGGTAGTTGGTTGTTCCATAATGAACGGCCAAGGGCATCAGCTAACTTCTTTCTAGCTTCTGATGTGGTTCCTAAGGCAGTTGTTTTTTCATGAGTTCCGTCGGCATTTGAAGAGTTATCTCTGAAATACAGCAGAGCGGAAATAGCGATTATTGTTGTTGGTACCAAAATCCATTTGGTAATTAGACTTCTTCCTTGAATCATACTGATAATCTTAACATAATGATTTAGATATTTCCAAAATAAATATGAGGACTGATATATGAAGACCAAAGAGAGAATTTTAGTAGGGGCTTTAGGACTGTTTAATACAGATGGAGCAACTGATGTCACAACGAATGACATCGCTAAAGAACTAAAAATGAGTCCTGGAAATCTATATTTTCATTATAAAAACAAAGAGCAGATTATCAGAGAAATTTTCAAAAAATTATCTGCAGAAACTGTTGAAGTGTGGAAGCCGCAAACTAAGCTGGCAAAGAAAAATCAACAAATTCAGTTGCAACAATTTATCGAAAGAAATTTAACGCTGTATTGGAAATACAGATTTTTTCATCGCGAAACTTTCACGTTAAGAAAAAAAGATCCTGAGTTATCGAAACTTTGGAAACAGCACATGAAAAAATTAGGATTACTGATGATCATCATGTACAAGCACTGGGTTAAAGCCGGTTACATGACGCCGATGAAATCAAAATACGAAATGGAATACATCGGTGAGCTTTTATTCGTATCATCAAATAGTTTTATGCAGTTTTTTGAAACGTCAGATCGCGGTGATGTGCCAAGCACGAAGGCTTTCGAAAAAGCGCGCCGACATATTATGCGAATGTTACTTCCTTATTTAAGTGGTCAAACTCGTGACGAGTTTGAAAATTTTATTAAAGGGTAACCTCAAAAACGTCATCAGAGCGAATATAAACCATCTTGGCGGCTTAGAGTTTGGACACTACTTTGCAAAGCTTAGATGGTTATGAAAACCATCACACTCTTATTATTAATCAGCCCTTTGTTTGCTTCAGCTAACGATTGTTCGCAGGCAATATCTCAATTACGTCAGATGAAAGCCGCTCAGTTATCTGTGCAGGAAAGTTTGATTAAGAATCATGAGATGATGGCTGATAGCATGGAATCCTATGCAGATGCGCTTAAGGAGTCGTCGGGCCGTGCGCATAAGACCGTGTCAAACAGTATGCTTACGGCTTCAACCAGTCTTCGCAAGCGTGGTGAAAAAGGCCAAGAGTTAGCTGAAAAGCTGGCCGAGCAAACCGACCTGATCATCAAAAATGTAGAAAATTGCCTTAAATGACCTAAATTCTGTGTCACTTCAGAACATTTTTATGCAAAACGAGCGAAATAACGCTAAGCAACTAGACCAATAGACAGCAAATTATTTAATAATTTCAACATCTTACAGTATTTCATTTTCTGTAAGATTTTCGTTGCATAAATTACAAAATTCTATTTATATGTGTGCAGTTCCATTTTGGAACTTAAGTAATTGGCGAAGATGCCGATAAGACTGGGCTCTAAATTCATTGTGAAAACGAATTTAAAGAGTTTGGGCAAAGCAAGGAGGGTACCATGGCTAAAACAACGGTTGAACCGAAAGCGACAAAAGCAAAGGCTACTGCAACTAGAGTAACTGATCTAAAACCAGCAGCAGCAGCACCTAAAGTAGAATTCCAGGCTCCAAAACTTAGCGAGACATTAATCGCTGAATGTCGCGAAAAATTATTAAATACAAAAAATGACTTATTAAACCGTGTTAAAGAAGCTCGTGGCAAATTAGACCAGTTTGAGCGCGGTGGTGATGAAGCCGACCAAACTATGAGAATCCTTGCTGAACAAGAAGTGATGACTCAAACAGACCGTTTACGTTCACAATTATTAGAGATCGAAAGTGCTTTAGGAAGAATCGAAAATGGTTCTTACGGTTTCTGCGAAGAAACTGAAGAGATGATCGAAACTGAAAGACTTAAAGCGATTCCTTGGACTCGTTTAAGCATCGAAGGTGCAGAGATCCGCGAATCGGTTGATAAACGTTACGCGAGATAATTAAATTCTAAATTAAGAAATAAAAAACCCGCTTCGAAAGAGCGGGTTTTTTATTTGTAGCTAGTTAACTGGAACAATTATTTCTTTTTAGTATTAGCTGGCTTACGGCCGTTTTCTTTATACCAAGCACCGTAGTCTTGGCCTTCATCAGGCATAGCTTGTTTTGTGAAAGCTTGGCGAACACCTTGGGCATCGTAGTAGTGAGGTTGTTTTGAGTTACCTTTAGTTTGGATGAAAGAGTATGAACCTTCAGAAGGGCAACCTACTAAGTGAGAAAGATTAGTAAAGATATCAGAAGCTGTTCTTACATAAGTGTAAGCTAAATCGATCATATGGTAGCCTTCTTTGTTAACCATTTCAGTCACTGGTTTTTTGCTGTGTTTGTACACGCCTTTAACCATAACTTCGTTAGTTTCTTTATCTACTTTTACATCGCTAACTACATAGATAAGACCTGGCTTCATTTCGCCACAGTTTAAGCACCAGTCGATAAGTTCTGAGTTTTGTTGAATTAATTGTTTTGCTGATGTGCCATCAGTTTTTGAGTTCCAAGCACATTGGTCAGCTTGCGCTGTGATTCCTGCGAAAGCTAAAACGAAAAATAAAATAGTTTTCATGATTTTTTCTCCTGTAGAAAATTGTTTTTTGCGGACAAAAACTATCGTACATGAGGATTTGTTTATGAAAACAAGACGCGTTTGAAATTTAGCTATAGGTCTAGCCCAAAAACTGAAGTCAGTGTGTCAATGATCAAGAGACAGTTAAATGAGAACCAAGTGACGTTCGACTTCCATCACTGGAGACTTTAAAGGAATCGATTCAAATTTTAAATCTTTGAATTTCTTTTTAGCGTCGCGCACTTCTTCGTCGATTTTTTCTTGGCGACCTTTTAGTAAGAAGTACTTACCTTTTTTACCATAGTAAATACGAGTGATATCTAAGATCACATCAATAGGTTTAAACGCACGCGCTGTTACGATTTGAACTTTATCTAAGTCATGCGTGATTTCGCCATTCACCACTAAGTTCGGCGCTAGTGTTTTACATTTATTTAAAAAGTTTTGCTTAAGCACACTTTTTTCAAACAAGATGTAACGAGTGTCAGGAAATTGAATCGCATAAATCACGCCCGGTAAACCGCCACCAGCACCAAGATCAGCGGCATACTTAATACCTGCTGGAAATTGTTTTAATGGTAATAGGCAGTCGATCACGTGGTTATCCACTAACTCTTCCACAGTCATTTTGCGGCTGAATAAATTTAATTCTTCATTCGAAGCCCAAAGTAATTCTACGTATTTCTTAAGTGTAGCAATGCCGTCTTCGCGAAAGCCAAGCTCAAGCATTAAAGGAATTCTAGAATCGAAATACGCAGATAGTGATGACATATTACTTCTTGTTATTTGTAACTACAGACCAGTTGCAAAGTTTGTAAAGCATACGTGCGCCCACGTTGCCATCCCACTCTGACTCTTCTTCTTCGCCTGTTGAAACTTCGTTTAAGTCAAAACCTACGATTTGCTTGCCGGCAGCTGCTAAAGTTGAAAATAAGAAGAACACTTCATCTGTTGATAAACCGCCGATAACCGGAGTTCCTGTCGACGGGCAGAAGCGTGGATCTAAACCATCGATATCAAATGAGATGTAAACTTTTTGCGGAAGTTCAGAAATGATATCAGCGGCAATTGAAGCCCAGCTTTCGCCTTTTAAAAGACGTTGCTTAGTCGGAACATCAAAGAAAGTTTTAATGTCAGAACGTGATTTAATAAAATCAAATTCTTCTTCGCAGAAATCACGGATTCCCACTTGCACTAATTTTTTAGGGCGTGAACCTTCAGGTAAATTCATCACGTTGTACATAATAGAAGCGTGAGACTGTTCAAAACCTTGGTAGGCTTTACGCGTGTCAGAGTGAGCATCGATATGTAATACGCCGATACCATCTTTGTGTTGTTCAGCAATAGCTTTAATTGCGCCAAGTGGAGTTGAGTGATCACCACCTACTAGGCCAAATAATTTGCCAGCGTTAAGAATTTTTTTAGTTTCGTTATAAACCCAGTCAGTTAATTCGCGAGAAGCTTGGTTAACTTGCGCTGTTAATTTATCCATCGTAGCAGTGTCTTTAGACTGCTCAGTTTTCATATGAATTACTTTTTGCGCGATCTCTTTAAAGTTTTTAGATTTATTGTTAATTTCTTCAGAAATTTCTTTCATGAAGTAACCAGCTTCATAAGCTGTTTTAGTTTCGAAATCAAAAAGGTCGATTTGTTCAGAAGCTTGGCGGATGATACGCGGGCCGTTTGAAGCCCCTTTTCCGTAAGAAGTTGTGACTTCCCAAGGAACCGGTAGCATAACTAATTGGCACTCCTCTTCAGATAAGGGGATGCCGAAGATCCCGAATTCAGAAGAAATGGTTGTCGTCGCATCGAATTTGGCTTTTCTAGTAGTATCAGTAGTAGACATAAAAACCTCGTCAGAGTTTAAAAAAATATAAGTAAATTTAGCACTTTTGGTTATGGATAGATAGCTTGTGGGCCCAAGCCTCCGCAACGAAAATTTCATTGTGATTTCAAAATTTTAGCTATCTGCGGCATTATCCTGAAAAAAGTAAATTATCCCTTGAACGCTGATTACAAGGCATTAATCTAGCTAACGAATTGAAAGGGGAATGTTTTCACATGAAATTCTTAAAACTAATCACTACAGCAGCAGTTATGATTCAACTAACTTCTGTTGCCCACGCGGTAAATTTAAACGCGTCTGCGCCTAAAGGCGGTACGTTCAACTATAACTTCGATGCTGAGCCTGAAAGCTTACATCCGATTATGGGTGGCGACGTTTATAACCAATACTTTAACAATTACGTGCAAGATTCTATGTGTGCGAATAACTTCAACACATGGGCTTTTGAGGGACGTTTAGCTGAAAAATGGGAAGTTGGTAAAGACGGTTTAACGTTTACATTCTTCTTAAGAAAAGATGCTGTTTTCCATGATGGCACGCCTGTAACTGCTGATGACGTTAAATTTTCTTTAGATGCTATCCGCGAACCAAGACACCAAGCTTTGAATTCAATTCCATACTTCGAAAAAATTTCGAAAGTTGATGTGATTGACAAGCACACTGTGAAATTTACGGCGTCTGAAAAATACTTCCAAAACTTAAACTCGCTTTGCGGTATGATTATCATCCCTAAATCTGTTTACGGTGATGTTAACAAATCTGTGAAAATGCAAAAAGAAGCCGTTGGTGCTGGTCCATACAAATTAGAAAAGTATGACAAAGGCCAAATGATTGTCGTTAAACGTAACGACAAATGGTATGGCTGGAATGTGCCTCACTTAAAAGGCATGTTTAACTTTGACCAAATCAATTTCCGTTTCACTAAAGACGATAACATCTTAGTTGAGCGTCTTAAAAAAGGTGATATCGATTACGCTGAGATCAAAGCTACAGACGCTTACTTAAAAGCAACTGGCAAACCTTTCAAACCTAAATTTACTGCTGAGAAATTCGTAGCTTTAGCGGTTAAAAACGATATGCCTAAATCATACGGCTACATCGGTTTCAACTTTAAAGATCCAATCTTAGCTGACAAAAATGTTCGTTTAGCATTTGCTCACTTAGTAAATCGCGCTGAAATGAACAAAAAATTTGCTGAGAACTTAAATCACTTAGCAACTTCTCCGGTTCCAGTTGGTACAGCTCAATCTCCAGACCGTAAACCAATCGAATTCAACCCTGCTAAAGCTAAAGAATTATTAACTAAAGCTGGTTGGGCTGATGCTGATAAAAACGGTATCTTAGAAAAAACAATCAATGGTAAAAAGACAGAATTAAAACTTTCTTTCATTTACGCTAATAAAGACTCTGAAAAACAATGGACGATCGTAAAAGAAGACTGCAAAAAAGCAGGTATCGACGTTGAATTAAAACTTTTAGAGTGGAATACATTCATTAAAAACGTTGATGAACGTCAAATGCAGCTTTGGGCTATGGGCTGGGGCGGCGGCGATGTTGAAGGTGATCCAAAACAAATTTGGCACTCGTCTTCAGCTTCAAAAGGTGGTTCTAACTACGGAACTTACTCGAATCCAGAAGTTGATAAATTAATCGATGAAGGTCGTCAGGAATTAGATCCTAAAAAACGTACTGCGATTTTCAAAAAAGCTTACGGCTTAATCGCTGACGATGTTCCTTACGTATTCTTATTCAACCGTAAATATGAGTACTATGGTATGTCGAATAAAGTAAAAGCCCCAGGCGATACGTTTAAATACGACTTCGGTTTCCGTGCTTGGTGGTCGGCTACTAAGTAATTAGTACACGGCAGATAGCTAGAGCTGCGAAAGCAGCTCCTTTAGAAATAGGGTTTGCTGAAAGCAAATCAAAAACAAAGAAACCCAGGGTAAACACTCTGGGTTTTTTTATGCCCTCAATTTTTTGTTTAAAGTTTGTTCCTAAATCGACAAAGGTTTCGTCCTGAAATTTGCTTAAATAATTGAAAATGATTTGCGCTCGCAAAACATGGCCAGTATAAGACTGTCATGTTCGTTTACATCATTCGACGTATTCTTTTAGCTATTCCTACCTTCATTGGTATTACTTTAATTACATTCTTGATTATCAATGCGGCTCCTGGTGGGCCGATTGAACAAAAGATGCAAAAAATTCGCATGGGCGGTGGCGGTGATGGCGGTCGTTCAACGGGTGTCTCTCAAGAAATGCTTGATAATTTAGCAAAGCAGTACGGCTTTGATAAACCACTTCATGAGCGTTACTTCATCTGGCTTAAAAATATTACTAAGTTCGATTTCGGCGATAGCTTTTCTTACCAAGAGCCGGTGATCGATGTGATCTCTTCAAAATTTCCAGTTTCATTATCATTTGGTTTAGCTTCACTCTTTTTGACCTACTTGGTTTGTATTCCTCTAGGGGTGAAAAAAGCTATTAAAGCGGGATCTGCTTTTGACCAGATTTCGGGGTTCTTGTTGTACGTCACGTACTCGATCCCTCCGCTGGTGTTGGGTATCTTCTTGATCGTTTGGTTTGCCGGTGGATCTTACTTTGACTGGTTTCCAATCGGCGGAATCAAATCTGATGATTACGACAATCTTTCGACGTTAGCTAAAATCGGCGATCGTGCTTATCACTTCGTATTACCTTTAACTTGTTACATGATTGGTAACTTCACCGAGTTATCAATGTTAGTGCGTAACTCGATGTTAGATATCATCAAGTCTGACTACATCCGTACAGCACGTGCTAAAGGTTTAACTGATACAAAAGTTTATTATAAACATGCCTTACGTAATGCTCTTATTCCGGTAGCAACTGGTTTAGGTGGTTTTTTACGTGTGTTCTTAGCTGGTTCATTAATTATTGAAACAGTATTTAACTTAGATGGTATCGGTCTTCTTGGTTATAGTTCTATTCTTGCCCGTGATTACAACGTGATTATGGGATTAACTTTTATTTCTGCTTTATTATTACTTGTCGGAAATATTTTAAGCGACATTATCTACGTGTTAGTTGATCCACGTATTGACTTCAAATAGCGGTGCATAAGATGGACATCATTGAAAACAGAATTATTACAAATGAATTAACTTTAAAACGTTACCGCCGTTTTAAAAGAAATAAATTAGCGGTATTTTCATCTTGGATGGTGTTGCTTTTAATTTTCTTTAGCTTCACAGCAGAATTTTGGGCGAACAGCAAACCACACATTATGAAATACCAAGGCGAAATTTATGTTCCGCTTTTTAAAGATTACCATCCGACGATTTTTAACCGTGATGATATCTATGTCATGGATTACCGTTCTTTAGAATTTAAAGACGGTGACTGGGCTGTGTGGCCGTTAGTTCAATGGGACCCGTTTGAATCAAACACAGCTGTTGAATCTTACCCATCTGCTCCGACAAAACACAACTTAATGGGTACTGACGATCGTGGTCGCGATGTTTTAACTCGTCTATTATATGGTCTTCGTTATTCGTTTATTTTTGCTTTAGGTGCGTGGATTTCTGCGTATCTTGTGGGAATCGTGATCGGCTCTTTAGCTGGTTACTATGGCGGTAAAGTCGATCTTATCGGTATGCGTACGGTTGAGATCGTGCAAACAATGCCGACGACATTAATCTTAATTACAATCATTTCGATTTTTACGCCGAACTTATTAGTGTTAGTTTTATTCTTAGCTTTATTTGATTGGACTAAGATGGCGTTATACATGCGTGCGCAGTTCTTACAACTTCGTAAGCGTGAATATGTTGAAGCGGCAAAAGCTTTAGGTTCATCTGATAACCGCGTGATCTTCAAACATATTTTACCGAATGCGATTACTCCGGTAGTAACGTTTTCGCCGTTTGATATCGCTGCGAATATTTCGATTTTATCTTTCTTAGATTATTTAGGTTTAGGTCTTCGTGCTCCAACTCCTAGTTGGGGTGAATTACTTCAACAAGCGCAAAAATACTTTACGACAGCTGAATGGTTAGTATGGTATCCGTCTGCGGCGTTAATTATTACGCTTACATTATTAATTAACATCGGCTTAGCAGTACGTGATGCGTTTGATGCGAAATCGGCAGTAGGCTAGTTTCTTGGAAAGCCCCAGTAGTAGCCCCGTAGTATTAATTACCATGGGCGGACGCGGAGTCCGCTTTAAACAGGCGGGCTACTCTGAACCAAAACCCTTCGTTAGTGTTTTAGGAAAACCCATGATCAAGCGCGTGCTTGATCTGTTTCCGAAGTCTTGGCCCACAGTCTGTGTTGTAAACAACGAAGATTATTCTGAAAAACATTTTTCTTTTATTAAATCTGAACGTTCGGATGTGCAGTTTGCATCAGTGGCTGTGAATAACGGCGGCCCGATGAAAACCGTAATTGCGGGGTTAGAATTAATTCCTGATCACCAGCCTGTGTTTGTAACTTACTGTGATTACGGTCACGAGTGGAACGCTGAAGATTTTTTAAATTTTGTTCGTAAGAATGATTCTGACATGTGTTTTGTTGGCTACCGTGGTTTTCATGCGCACTATTTAACAGCAAACATGTACTGCTACGCTAAGACTGAAGGTCACATCATTTCTGATATTAAAGAAAAAGAATGTTTCTCGAAAAATCGTGAAGACGATTTTGCTTCAACGGGCGGGTATTATTTTAAGTCAGCGAAACTCTTAAAAGAAGCGCTTATAGAACAGCAAAAACAAAACTTAAGTTGGAATGGCGAGTATTTTACTTCGCTGGCTGCGAAAGCTTTGATGAATGTGCGTAGTGATTTAAAAGTTCATGCTTATGAAATTAATAAATTTTTTCAGTGGGGAACACCCGAAGATTTAAAGGCCTTTGAATACTGGGCCGAGGTAAAATATGAAATTTTCCAGTGAGTGGTTTAATAAAAAATTATTCTTTGGCTTTATTATTTTGGTCGCATTACTTGCGCTGATTGATTGGTTTTTATTTGGTCGTACACCAATGCATGAAATTAAAACTGTGACTCAAGCAGCGCAGGCGGGTGTTGCTAAAATTACTGGAAAACCAGGTGGTTTTGCAGGAGCCGCTCAAGCTCATGCAGCTTCAGCGACTGCGGCATTGCAAACAGCTCCGGTTATTGATGCTTCGACGGCAACACCAGAGCAATTTAAAGCGTGGTTTGATTCTGAAGTCGTATTAATGAATCAGTACAACGTGAATGAAGAGCAGATGCAGCAACGTTATTTAGAGTTAACGGCTAAGATGACGCCAGCTCAATTTAAGCAGTTGTCAGTTGTGGCCCGTACAAAATCTCCCATTATCAACGAGCGCGTTTTAGCGTCTTACCTATTAGGTTTTGCTGGCTACGCTAACGTAGGCGATTTGACGGTGTTGGCGTTAAGCCCGATTAAGCTTGATGGTAAGCCAGAGGCACATAGCCTGGCTGAAACGCAGCAAGTGCAAGAGCGCGCTTTACGTGTATTAGCGATTAATAGATTAGCTGATTTAGCTCGTGGTAATGACGCCGCAGCTGCTAAAAAAGCTTTAGATCAGCTTACGTTAATTGCGAAGACAGTTAAAGACCCGAGCCTTAAAATTTACGCTCAGAATAAATTGCAAGAAATTTCTAAATAATTAACGGTTTCTTGTTGAAACTGGTTCCATTTTGGGGTCAACTCTTTCGCGACACCAAGGGGGGCAGTCACATGAAACAATTTTTAGTAGCAGCATTGTTAGGTTTATCTTTAACTGCGCAAGCTCAAATCGGCATCAGCCCAGTTCCACAAGAGCCAACTCAGCCATCAGCAGGTAACTGTATTTCTGCAGCTGACATGACTCAAATCGCGAAAGACTTTAAACAATTCGCAAGCTTATCTGGTAAAGAATATTGCCACGATGGTTCTCAACAAGCTCACTTACTTGCAGGTATTCACTACATCCGCAAAGTTCAATTCAACCAACCAATGACAAATTCTTCTGATGAATTATTCAAAGGAACTTTTGCTGGTGACTGGTACAAATACACAACTAACTTAGTTAAAACTTTTCAAATCGAATCATCTTGCCCAACTGGCGTGATCGCGTTCGTTTACGGTTTTTTCCATAACAACACAATGCACGTTTGCCCTATGGCTTTAACTCCTGCATTTACTCCGCTTGATTTAGCATCTGTGTTTATGCACGAAGCTCGTCACATCGAAGGCTACCCACACGTAACTTGTTCTCAAGGTCCTCGTGCTGGTCTTAACGGTGCTTGTGATAAAAAAATCTCTGATGCAGGTTCATACGCTGTAACAGTTGAAACTTACGCACAACTTGGTGCTTACGGTAAAGATATTCACCCTGCACACCGTGCATTAGCTCAAGCGTCTTCTTTAATTTACGCAGCTGAAGCTTTCCAAACTCCGGTTAAAATCAACAAAGAAGAAGCTTTCTTAGCTTTAACTTTAGACCGCGAATTATACCAAATCGATTCAAGCTTAAAATCGGCTAAGTTAATTGGTTCGACTGAAAAACACGGTAACTTTGCAAAAAGCAAAATGGGTTTAATCTTCTTACCAGAAGATAAAACATTACCG
>CAMLRE010000011.1 GCA_946482355.1 uncultured Bdellovibrio sp. | reverse complement strand
AAAACAATTAGCGAAGTGATTAAATCAAAACTGAACTAAGTTGGGATTTAAGCAAGAATTCATCGACAAGGTTACGCAAGCATCAAACCTTGTCGAGATCATTTCACAATACACAACGTTGAAACCCAGTGGTCGTGGCCACATGGGACGTTGTCCTTTTCCTGATCACCAGGAGAAGACGGCCTCATTTTCTGTCAGTGAATTCAAAGGCGTTTACCATTGTTTCGGCTGTAAAAAATCCGGCAACGTGGTTTCGTTTTTACGTGATTTCAACGGCATGAATTTTCGTGAAGCGATCGAATATTTAGCTGAGCGAAATGGTATCGTGATTCAGGATTCTGACTATGAAAATAATCGCCCGGATCAACCTTTAGAAAACAAAGATCACAAAAAAACTTTATTGCACGCTAATAAAATTGCAGCTGAATTTTTTCGTGAATCACTCAAACGCCAAGCGACGGATTCTCCGGTTCGCCAGTACGTTTTAAAAAGAAAATTAAATCCAGAAACTTTAGAAGAATTTCAAATCGGTTATTCGCCGAATGAATGGGAAGCCTTAGCTGGTCAATTAAACCGTAGCTCAATTCCGCACGCTGTGGCTGAAGAAGCGCAGCTGTTGAAACGACGTAAAGAAGGAACAGGTTATTTTGACTTGTTCCGTGACCGGTTAATGTTTCCGATTCATTCACCAACCGGTGAGGTCTTAGCCTTCGGTGGTCGTATCATCGAGCAAGGTGAACCAAAGTATTTAAATTCTCCTGAAACTCCGGTGTTTCATAAAGGCAGTGTTTTGTATGGTCTTGCACAGACGGCAAAACATATTCGCTCTGAAGATTTAGTTTTAGTGGTTGAAGGCTACATGGATTTAGTTTCGCTTTATCAGGCGGGAATTAAAAATGTTGTCGCAACTATGGGTACGGCATTAACCCCAGACCACGCGAAACTCATCAAACGATTAACGAACAACGTTGTTGTTCTATTCGATGGAGATGACGCTGGTAAAATGGCCGCAGAACGCAGTCTTCCTATTCTGCTATCGCAAGGTTTATTCCCTCGCGGGATTACATTAACCGAAGCGAAAGACCCTGACGAATTTGTTATTAAATTCGGATTAGACGCTTTAAAAAAAGAGATCGAAAAAGCGCCTGACCTGTTCAAAGTCATTCTTAAATCGTGGATGGCCGAGTACCGTGGCGAGGCTTCTGACAAAGTAAAACTGGTTGATAAGATTAAACCAGTGTTTGATGTGATGGCCGATCAGCGTCTAAAAAGCCTGTATGCCGACGATCTTTGCCAGATTATGGGAGTCAATAAAGACTGGCTTAGGAATTCTTTTCAGGGTAATGCCGCGGGGCGCAGCTCTAATTACGGCTCTGCAATGAACCAAAATACTCAAAGAAATTTCGTGACAGAGACTTCTCAGCCTGTGCTTTCGGCACCCGTTGAAGCGGCAAAAACAGAAGAAAATGCACAAATTAAAATTTCAGATGCCTCTAAAGTTGAGCTGATGTTATTGCAAAATACCCTCAAGAGTCGTGCCAATTTCGCTCTGATGAGTGACCTGCAAGAGCCTCTGACTTTCACGCAATTATTAAGCCAAATCAAACACTTAGGTGTTAGGCAAATCCTCGAAAATGCAGAGCAAGTTTATAGACAAGATGCTGAAAAGTTTGATAGGTTGGTCAGTCAGCTGATTGATAAAATTGATAAACCTGAGTTGCTTTTTCAAAATTCAAAACTCGACATCGCCCAAATCGGTGAATTCGACGAAGAAAAAGAAAAAAAACTTATCGTAGATTTGATTTCTAGAATTCAGCAAGAGTTTATAAAAGATCAGGCAAAAAAATTGGCGTTGGATTTAAAGTCGAACATGAATGACGCCGAAAAACTTAGACAGTTTTCTGAGTTACAAAAAAGCCGTCTCGCTCTTAAGAGCGAATCTAAAAAGTAAACTCCTACCTTTAGGGTAAGGTTTGCGGAACGCAAATCAAAATTTTTGTTTTTATAGTTTTTTAAAAAGGTGGCTTAGCAATGAGCCACAAGTAGCTGAGGACAGATGACGAATAACCAAGACAAAAATGAATTAAGAATTTTAACTGTTGCTGAACAAGATGTGTTAGCAAAAGAAGAAGTTCAAAAGTTGTTGAAGCTGGCTAAAGATAAAGGCCGCTTAACAATCGAAGAGATCAATGAATCTCTTCCGCAAGAAATTATCGCGGCTAGCGTTCTTGATGGTTTAATGCAAACCCTTGAAGCTAACGGCGTGGTTATCACTGAGCACACTGAAGCGGCTCGCGAAGATGATAAAGACGAATTCCTGTCAAAAGTAGACGACGAGGAAGAAGACGAAGAAGAATTAAAAGAAGCTGAAGACGTTAAGGGTTCAGACCCTGTTCGTTTATACCTACGCAAAATGGGTTCAGTTTCATTACTTACACGTGAAGGTGAAGTTGAGATCGCCCGCCGTATCGAAAAAGGTGAGCGTGAGATCGTTCGTGCGATGTTAATGTCGCCACTAGGTACATGGGAAATCATCAACTTAGGTAAGCGCCTTGATCAAGGCCGTATCAAAGTTAAATCGATCTTCCGTGGTTTAGAAGATGAAGATACTCAGTACGATGAAAAAGAGTACATCGAAAAAATTCACCAATTAATCGGTATCGTTACAAAATACCAAAAAGACACTGAGAAAGCTTTCACTGCGTTACGCGATGAAACGATCAAAGCTGATCTTAAAGCGAAATTGACTGATGAAACTCGCGTAATCAACGAAGCGTTGATGGCGAACTTTGAATCAATCAACTTCAACCGTAAAACAATCAACCGTGTTGTTATCAAGTTCAAAAACTTAGTTAACCGCATGGGTACTTTACGTAAACGCATCAAAGACGGTGTTGAAAAAACATTCTCTAAAGATGTGAACGGGTTAGTTGAAAGATTAAAATTAATCGAAACTAACGAAAAAGAATTAACAAAAATGACTCGCGATACAGGCTTAAGCTACGGTCGTTTCCGTACTTATGCTTTACAAGCGCAAGAAGCAGAAGAGCGTCTTAAACGTTTACACGACGATACAGAGATGAACTTCCGTTGGATTCAAGAAACTTACACAGCTATCTGGAAAGGTGAGCGTGAAGCTGACCTTGCTAAATCTGAGTTAGTAGAAGCGAACTTACGTTTAGTTGTTTCTATCGCGAAAAAATACACGAACCGTGGTCTTCAATTCTTAGATTTAATCCAAGAAGGTAACATCGGTTTAATGAAAGCCGTTGATAAGTTCGAATATCGTCGTGGTTACAAATTTTCGACGTATGCAACTTGGTGGATCCGTCAAGCGATCACTCGCGCGATTGCCGACCAAGCCAGAACTATCCGTATTCCAGTTCACATGATCGAGACGATTAATAAACTTGTTAGAACACAACGTTTATTAATCCAAGAGTTAGGCCGTGAGGCAACTCCGGAAGAAATCGCAGATCGTATGGATATGCCGGTAGATAAAGTTCGCAAAGTTTTAAAAATTGCGAAAGAGCCAATCAGCTTAGAAACTCCAGTGGGTGAAGAAGAAGATTCTCACTTAGGAGATTTTATCGAAGATAAAAAAGTGATCAATCCTGCTGAAGCGATTGTGAACTTAAACTTAGCTGAGCAAACTCGTCGTGTGTTATCGACTTTAACTCCGCGTGAAGAAAAAGTTTTACGTATGCGTTTTGGTATCGGTGAAGAATCAGATCATACTCTTGAAGAGGTTGGTCAGGATTTCAACGTAACACGTGAGCGTATCCGTCAGATCGAAGCTAAGGCGTTACGTAAATTACGTCACCCTTCTCGTTCTAATAAGCTTAAAACTTTCGTTGATAGCTAGATCTAATACTAAAATTAAATTTTTAAAGGGAGATGGAAGCATCTCCCTTTTTTTATGCCTGAGTTAAATTATTAAACCGAAGATCGTTGTTCCCGAAATGCCCTAAAAATTTAGGAGGGCAAATTGCAGCCTTTACTTTGGGGAGGTGTTTCATGAAACCCAAAGATTTAATTACTGAAGAAGATTTCACGAAAAAGGTCTCTGGCCATATTCCCAAATCTCCGCAGCGGGATAGCCCGGGTGATACGGCGGCTGATGAAAATGTCGAAGTTGAGATGGGAATTAACTACGATCCTGAAGAAGAGCCGCGTAGAAAACGTAAGAAAGATATTCCGGCATTTGATAAAAGCCATTAGTTAATCGCTCTACTATAGTCTTATTTATGCCAGGTAAGCTGAAGCTTCGCTAGGCTGTAGCGTTACGTTTGTTATGCTAGAAGCATGAACGTTAACGATTATCGCCGTAAAAAAGAAGATCACTTAGCTGCGCAACCGCAATATAGAAATTTATGTACAACTTGCCTGCAGCCTGATTTTGGTTGTTATTGCCAGATGATCAAACCCATTGATTGTGCGATTAATTTTGTCATTCTGATTCATCCGATCGAAGCTAAACGAAGAATCGCTACGGGCCGTATGTCGCATCTTTGTCTTAAGGGATCACATTTAATCAAAGGTATTAACTACACTCATGATAATGAGTTAAACGCCTTAATCGCTGATCCTGAATACCACACGGTGATTTTGTACCCTGGGCAACGTTCAGTGAATATTTCTGAGCTGTCTGTTAATGAACGCAGCGAAAAATTTTTAACAGCTAAAAAACTAAGAGTTTTGGTGATTGATGGCACTTGGGCTACAGCCCGTAAAATGCTTAACCAAAGTGAAAATTTAAAAAAGCTTCCGCGTATTTGTTTTAATCCGGCGAAACCTTCGAATTTTCGAGTGCGTAAGCAACCTGAAGCTTTTTGTTATTCAACGATTGAAGCAATTCATCACACGATTGATCTTTTTCAAGGTGATTCAGTGATTCCGCGCAAACATGATCATTTGCTAGAAGTTTTTGATTCAATGGTTGAACAGCAATTAAATATGATGAAAGAAGTTCGCATGAACCTGCGCGAGGCCACGTACCGCCGCGAAGGTCAAACTAAAGTCGGCTAACAACCTTCGCTGCGAGCGACTACTTCATTAAACGGCGTAAAATAAAATAATAGTGTGAACGTGTTGGTGAACCTTTGAAAGAATCGCACATCAAAGATTTTTCTAAGCAATCTGATTCAGACGAAATAGTTTGGTATTCATCACCTAAACCCAGCATGTGACCTAATTCGTGAGCTACCGAAGTCGCATTCCAGTTGCGGCTCCATTGGGTATCGTAAGGTCCGCGGGTGTCATCTTGAAGAATGACTGAGTAGTGCGCTTCAAATGGATTTGTCACAACTTGAAACTGAAATTTGTATTTAAAATCTAAGGGTAATAAATTTGTATTCCAGATTTTTTCAGCTTGAGAAAATTTAGCTCTGAAACCATTGTTGTCTTGGCCGTTAGCATTAATGAAAAAGACTTTTACTTTTAATGTTACATCATTAGCGCTGTTGTAAATGATGTCGTAATTATATTTTTTTGGAACAAAACCAATATAAGTGATATTTCCCGCGATTTCAGTTTTGCGGTTAAAATGCGTGGCACTTAAATAACTGGGCTGTGGAAAATACTGAAGAGAATCTAATAAGTGCACACGAAACGATTTAAAGGCACGATCGGGCTGGTTTGCGCGATCTTGTTGGGGAATTAATTGTTCGTAAAGCCAACGGTATTGTTCGGGGTCAACTGCCTCTGTGTGTTGCTTAGGTGTTGCTTGCGCTAAAGCCGACTGCAATAAAATGATGATAGATAGAACAAAAAACTTAAAAGTGATTGGCATAGGCGAAGTATTTCGCGAAATAAGTGATCTAATCAAGGCTTTTTCGTGGCGTCGCTGATTGATCTCCTATATTCGTTTTGATAGGCTTTAACCATCATTATTAGCTTATCCGGTGGGGGGCTAGCTTAGTTGTTTAAAGCACGGTGCTCATAACACTGGGATCGGGGGTTCAAGTCCCTCGCCCCCTACCATTTCGATTGTAAATCGCCTCTATTAGAGGCCGTAAAATTCAAAAACTTTTAACGCCAGATCTAGTTCTGTATCTAAATCTAAAACCTCTTTTGGTAAGAAAAGCATTGGTTGTTTTGATTTTTTGTGAATTTGATTTAGTTTTCTTTCGGCAGATTTCCAGTAAAGGGATTGCCATTCGGGGTTTGTTACTTGAGTAAAAGTCTCGCTAAGTTCCATCCCTCGGCGATGAGCTACCTTGTTTATGGCTTTCTGGCCCGGTAGTACGTAGTTGACCGCATTTAAGATGTCGTCATTATGAATGCGTTCCATCGCGCAGTAAGTTGTTACTAACGTGGCCAGCAAATAATTTCGGTATGTCTCTTTAGATTTTTCGAAATAATTATCCTTACCGCTGGGGCGATAGATAACTTTTAAACGCTCAAGCGGAGCTGACAATTTTTTTCCGATCTGATCGGCCATCGCTATATCTAGTGTGACAACCAGGCTTTCGGCAAAATTAAGATAACGACAAAAGTTTTCTTTGTCTTTCGGCGCAGGCGGCAGAAGCTGCCACAAGATACGGTGATTCTGTTCATGAAAGACAGAGATTTCAGTAAAGTTAGATAAGGCTTCAAGCATTTCGGTCGCATTTGAGATATAACGGCCGTAATCTTTAAACCACATCAATTCGGATAAAGCTGGCGTAAAATCGATTTCATTTTTAAAAAGATCCTGGGCGCTTAAGCCCCGCATCGTTGAACAAACTCGAGGTTGAAAGCGTCCACCAATTTTTAAATAAGTTTGGCGACTTTTGCGATAAATCGAACTTAAAGTTAAAAGCTGATGATCGAAAGGGTATTCCGGTAAAACCCATTTCTGATACGACTTCTGAACAGGAACAGCGCATACGCTATCGATATCGCTCAAAAATTTTTTGATGTTCATTTTAGCTTTAGTTGGCGGGGTCTTTTTCATAGCTTAACTTATAGTTTATATTCGGTTCAGTGCCAACAGCTTAGTAGGAAGAGCAAGCGTCTTCCTACCTTTCTATAAAAAACTATTTTTTCTTTTTAGAAGCTTTCTCAAATTGTTTTGGAAAAACATCCAAGAATTCATTCCAGCCTTCGATGTGAGCTTTACCTTTAGAACTATTTGGTAGATCTGTGTGAAGTAAAGTCATCAGCGTGTTTTCGCCGGCTTTTTTAAAAGTGACAGTTACAGTCGATTCTTGGCCCTCAGTGTATGGCGACATCCATGTGTACTGAGCTTGTTGTCCTACTTTAAGTTTAGTAAAGCGCCCGTAGTGGGGAGTTCCGCTTACAAACCAGTAGAAAAAGCCGTTAACTTTAGGAGTTAACAAAAGTTTTTCGCCGATATTCCACGGAGTACCTTTAGTTTTAGGATTAAGCCAAGCACGATAAGCTTTTTCTGGAGTTGTAGATAGTGTGCGCTCAACTTTTATTTCAAGTGTGTCTGATTTTTTCATTTTCTTTTTTTCTCCTTAGTTTTTTTAGGTTCAAAATTTTTTGCAAATTCATCTAAACGATCATTCCAGAAACGCTCGTACACATGAGCCCAAGCGGCAACTTCTTTGAGCGGTTCGCCACGTAGTGAAATAAAAACTTCGCGGCCTTGTTTTCTTTTTTCAATAAGACCGGCTCTTTCTAAAAGCTTAAGGTGCTTAGTCACTGAGTTAAGAGCGGTATCAAAAGGCTTAGCGACTTCAAGAAAGCCTGCGGGTCCATGTGAGAGCTGTTCAATGATAGCTCTGCGTGTGGGGTGTGAAATAGCGGTAAGTACGTTTGATAAGCGGTCCATTTTTATATTACACCATAAGGTGTAATATTTTGCAAGGTTCATTAAAAACGAGGCCTGCAAGCTATATAAGTTGCTGTAATTATTAAATAAATCGTTGGCAAAACTTGTAGGGGTTGCAATGATGGCGCTATGAGTTTTCTTGTAGATCGCATAGACCATATCGTTTTGACCGTCGCTGATATTGAGACCACGATTCAATTTTATGAAAAAATATTGGGTATGAAAGCTGAAACTTTTGGGCAAGGTCGAAGAGCGCTTTCTTTCGGAAAATCCAAATTTAATCTGCACCAAAAAGGTAAAGAGTTCGAACCTAAAGCACAAACTCCAACGCCTGGATCTGTGGATCTTTGTTTGATCACACAAACTTCTTTAGAAAAAGTAATCGCTCATTTAAATTCATGCGGAGTAAAAATTGAAGAAGGCCCTATTCAGCGTACAGGAGCTGTAGGTCCAATCAATTCAGTCTATATTCGTGATCCAGATAATAATTTAATCGAAATTTCTAATTATATTTAGTTTTATGGCAAAAGACATTCAAGATTTAAAATTTCATAATGAAGCTAAAGAGTACGAAGGTTGCGAATACACTTTAGGTCGTCATAAATTTATTCAAAGAACAGCCAAGCTTACGCCTAAAAAAGACGGGCAGTTTGTAACTCTTTGGAAAAGAAACCGTCAGGGTATTACTGCGCCTTTTGCGGTAGAAGATAAATTTGATTTTGTCGTGATCATTTGTAGAAAAGCCAGCAACGAAGGTTGTTTTTTATTTTCGAAAAATGTTTTGGTGCAAAAAGGAATTTTGCAGGCCACTGGAACGAAAGCTTCAGGAAAAAGAGGCTTTCGCGTTTATCCTAAATGGGATCAACCCAAAAATAAACAGGCTTTAAACACGCAAAAGTGGCAACAAGAGTTTTTCTTTACCATCTAAGTCTAGGTCTTGTGTAATCCGGCCCTCTAATCAGCGGGCTTTTTTGTTATCATAAAAATATGCAATTTGATTGGACCTCTCGCACATTAAAAGAGTGGCGTGGTTATTTAGCACGCGCTAAAAATACAAACTGGATGCAAAGTTGGGCTTATGCACAGGCTACTTTTGCGACCGAGTATTTTAAAACACGAATAGCTCTTATTACTCACGAAGAAAAGCCTGTGGCGATGATGAGCGTGCAAGAAATCAAAATCGGGCCTTTGCATTTTGTAAATTTAAAACGCGGGCCATTATGGTTTGAAAAGCCCGCTGAAGAAATGTTCTTAGAATTTGCTAAAGCGTTTCGTAAAGAGTTTCCCAAATCTTTAGGGCAGCGCCTGCGCTGGGTTCCTGAGTTTGAAATGGAAAAAGAAACTCTAAGCTCGTTAAAAGATATTGGCTTTAAATTGCACCGCCATACTTTTACAACGTCATGGATTGATCTTTCACAAAGCGAAGAGGCTCTTCGTAAAAACTTACACCAGAAATGGCGTAACTGTTTAAACAAAGCTTTACGGTCACCTCTTGAAATCAAAGTCGAAAATTCAAACCAAAAATTTTCACTTTTTATGGATTATTTTAAACAGCATGTGCGTGTTAAAAAATACCAAGCTCCGAGCGAGCGTTTTTTGCAAATCGAATTTACAGAATTAAGCCGTCAGGCAGACCAGTATTTTATCTGGGCTTATGCTGAAGGGGCTCCGGTCGCAGCAATTGCCGTAGTTACCCAAGGGCAGACCGCTTGTTACCGCTTAGGTTGGACAACGGATGTAGGTCGTAAATACAACGCGCATTACGCTTTGTTGTGGCAGGCTCTACTTTTAAGTAAAGAAAAAGGTTTAACCGCTTTTGATGTCGGTGGGTTATTGTTAGATGACCCGTCAGGCTTTAGCCATTTTAAGCTGGGTTTAGGTGGAACCGTAAGCCAGCTTGTGACTCTGAAATAGAGAATTAATTCTTGAAAATACTTTTACCGTAATAATACTGAGGCTCGACATAAACATCGAAGCTGCATTCTGAATACTGAATGCCAATTTCTTTGTTATGAGCTGTATCTTCAGGTTCTGGATTAAAAAGAATCATCTCTGATTCATAGCTTGCGTCTTTACAGTTAGGGTCACCAAATGAAAAAATCATGACCGGAACTTCGCCGGTGATCAATTCGTTAAAGTAAAGTGGGCTTCCGGCTTTTAATGTTAGACCTTCGACGAACTCAATATCGTTAGCCAATGAATAAGTGTTCGTCGTTTCTAATTGGTCCCATGTAAGGACATCAGCCCAAACCGTAGTCGAAAATAAAAAACTAATAAGTAATAAAAACTTTTTCATAAGATAATCATAGGCCCCGGTTAAATCGCGAGACAACACTTTCTTGTATTGCCTGAAGCATCGCTCCCAGCGTGTTACTCTTCAAGTTCAATATCTAATCCATAAAGCAGTAACATCGCCTCTGGCAGCGAAAACTTCGCTTTTTTGATTTTATTGCTGTCAGGTCGAATCGAATAGTTTTTAGCCTGGCGCAGATCTGTTTTCGTAAGGTTGGTATTGGCAAAACGGGCTGCGGTAAAATCTGTTCCGCGTAAATTTGCCTCGCTAAAATTAGTTTCAGCAAAATCAACTTCACGGGCCACGCAGTTCTGCATTGATGATTTTCGTAAATCTAAGCCTGAAAAATTACCGTAATTTAAAGCGCAATTATCCCATGATAAATGCATAAGCGATGAAGCGTTGATCCAGGTTACGCCGACAAGTTTGCATTCTTTAAAGGTGACATCTCTTAAGTCTGAACTTGTTAAGACAAGATTACTCAGATCGCTTTGTTCAAATCTACAATCTAAAAACCGGCAGCGTTTAAAGCTACTTCCGTTGAAATTTACACGAGAGAAGGTGCAGTTATCAAAAACGCGGTTTTCAATAGACTGGTTGCGGAAATCCAGTTCTTCAAATGTGCGGTCAGTAAATTCATATTCTGTGTTAAAAATATCGTGACTCATAGGTATTAGCATAGGGCTCAGAGTGGCTTAAAGTCAGTAAAAAGCTGTGGGCAAGAACAGGGGTGAAAACAAATTAGACACTCATTCCCTTTTTGCAAAGGCAGTTTAGTTTATCCCGAAAATTAGTTATAACTCTCTGTTAAATTATAAAGAGGAAAATATGAAACCAACAGCAATGGTTATGTTAGCAAACTTGTTATTAGTGTCTTTTGTTCACGCAGCGGATACTTCGTGGAAAATCAAAAAAACATCGTGGTCTGATGCTGATGAACGCTCGTATTCAGAGTTTGTAACTATCATGGGTAAAGCCGTTGAAAAAAGAGAATGTAAGTCATTTAAAGAATGTATCCAACACCCTACAAATCCATATAAAGGGTCAGATTCAGCACAGTTAGATATTCACGTTGACTGCGCTCGTTTAGCTTACGCGCTTCGCGCTTACTTTGCCTGGAAGAACGGTCTTCCGTTTTCTCATGTTAGCTTAGTTGTTCCTCGTGCTGAAGCCGATAAAAAAGATAACTTACGTTATACTAAAAACGGAAATATCGTATCAACTAGATCCAGCATGCTTTCAGCAAAAGCTAAACTTGTAGATGGTCCGACATATATCACTGAAAAATTAATGAAATCCGTATATACAGCGGTATTTCGTTTAGAAGATGAAACTGAAAACCGCCCAGGTTTAGAATCAGATTTTTATCCTGCAGATATTTCTCGCGAAGCAATTCGTCCGGGAACATCAATTTATGATCCGGCAGGTCACGTAGCCATCGTGTATAAAATCACTGACGATGGAAAAATCTATTTCATCGATGCCCATCCAGACAATTCTTTAACAACAGGCATGTACGGAACTAAATTCGTACGCAGCCGTCCAACACAAGGTGCTGGTTTTAAAAATTTCAGAAAGCAAGAGTTAATCGGTGCTACTTTCGATTCTAAATTAGGTTCTTACGTTGGTGGAAAAATGTCGGTAAGTGCTGTGAATGCTCACAAAGAATATAGCCTTGTACAAAAGTACGGTACTGATAACAAACCTTTAGCCAACTGGAAAGAAGGCGCGTTTATCTTAGGCGGTGTGAAGTTAGATTACTACGATTACTTACGTGCCAAAATGTCGAAAGGTAATTTAAAAATTAATCCGGTAGAAGAAGTTAAAGCTTTAACGAACGATCTTTGTTCTGCAGCGCAAGACCGTGTAGATTCAGTTCAAGGTGCAATTTCGGCAGGTATTCATAATAAAACTCATCCAGAAAAATTACCGACAAACATTTACGGTACAAGTGGTGAGTGGGAAGAGTTCTCGACACCTTCGCGTGATGCCCGTTTTAAAACTTCGTTTAAAGAGCTGCGTGACCGCGTGGAGAAAATCTTTAACATGTACCAAAAAGGTGACCCGCAAATTGATTACAGTGGTGCGAATATCAAAGCTGATATGTTAAATTCATACTGGAAAATCGCTCAAGCTTGTAAAATCGCTTACAAAAGAACTGATGGCTCTATTGTGACATTAAACTTAGAGACAGTTCGCCAAAGATTATTTGCTTTAAGTTTTGACCCTTACCACTGCCCAGAATTACGTTGGGGCGCAGCTACAGCGCAAGAATTAGCAACTTGTAAAGACGATACAACTAAACGTGAATGGTTTAAACGCGAAGTTTGGTTAAGAAATCAGATCGACCGTGTGTACGATGTGCGTATGGATTACAGCTTATCTGAATTAACTGGTCCGAAACCAGGAGTTGGTGTTGCGAATCCTCCAGATGTTGATATCGTTAAGTATCTTTCAAATTAAGATATGAGCGATAAGTATAAACAAGACGTATTAAAAACTATTTTATCTCAGTTAGAGCCCATGCCCGATATGCTTGCGGCATGGGAAGGCGGATCAGCCGCTACAAAAACAAAAGATCAGTATTCAGATATTGATCTTTGTCTTTTATCCACAGCCCCTTTACAAGATGTGCTTGATCGTGTGGAAAAATCATTAACTGCATTTCATCTGACTAATGTTTGGGAGCAAACTAAATCAGGCTGGGGTGAAGGCCTGCTTCAGCGTTTTTTAATGTTGAAGGATGCTCCGAAGCATTTCTTTGTTGATGTGGCCGTATTTGAAATGTCGGCTTCAAAACTGATGAATGACTTTTTAGAAGTCGAACGTCACGGTGATGTCATAGTTCACTTTGATAAAAATAATCTTATTAAAGCAGGGCACACTGACGCTGAAGCCCTTTTTAAACGCCAACAACTGCGTTTGATTGAGATTGCGCAAGCTTTTCCATTTTATAAAACGCTAGTTCTAAAAGAGATTGATCGTGGCCAAGCCATTGATGCCATGTCTTTTTATCAAACAGGGATGCTTCGCCCCTTGGTTGAAGTTTTAGGAATGCTTCATCGCCCCTATAAATTTGATTTTGGTCTTCGTTATGTGCATAAGCATTTTCCTGCCGATGTGCAGAAAATGGTGCAGGATTTAACTTACGTTTCTGATTTGGCGGATCTGTCAAAAAAAGTTATAAAACTCGAAGAGGCTTTTACTGAAGCTTTAAAAAAAGCTCAGGCGAAAAAGTCGTTAATCTAGTTCGGAGTTTTATATGGTTCTTGTTATTGGTAACAAACGTTATTCGAGTTGGTCATTGCGTCCGTGGGTGTTGATGAAGCACTTTGAAATTCCATTTGAAGAAAAACTAATTCCGTTAGATCAGCCGGATTCAGAAAAAAATCTATTAAAATATTCGCCCTCAAAAAAAGTTCCCGCATTGGTTGATGGTGAAATCACAGTCTGGGAATCTATGGCTATTATGGAATATTTAAATGAAAAATATCCTGAAAAACAAATGTGGCCTGCCAACGTGAAAATGCGTGCTATCGCGCGATCGGTAGCGAATGAAATGCATTCTGGTTTTTCAGCCATGAGAAACATCATGTCGCATGATATTCAAAAAACAGTTCCGGGGTTTGATTATACGAAAGCTTTAAATGATGTAAACCGTGTGATGGAGATATGGCGTGATTGTTTGCAAAAATCTGGTGGCCCATTTTTATTTGGCGAATTTACGATTGCCGATGCCATGTTTGCTCCTGTTGTAAATCGTTTTATCACGTACGATGTTAAGGTAGACACAGAATGCGCAAAATATATGATCGCAATACGTGAGCTTCCGGCTCACAAAGCTTGGATTAATGACGGCTTAGCCGAAAAACTTGTAATGCCTCGATATAATTAAAAAGTAACATGTGAATAACGCTCGGCTATTCACATGTTACAAACGGATTTGTTGGATTTGAAATTAATTATCTAGAAATTGTAGTTGTTCCTGACGTAACTGGTGGAGTTTGGTCAGAACCATTTTGGTCTTGATCTTGATCAGTATCCTGATCCTTATCTTGGTCTTTATCTTGCGATTGATCTTGATCTTTATCCTGATCCTTGTCCTGGTCTTGATCCTGATCTAAACGAGGAGTGCCATTGACGGTCTGAACGTAAATAATAGCATCTACGGCATCACAAGCTTCAGTTGAAGCGTACTGACAGTCAGATAAATTAAAACGAATAGCGTCGGCTAATTTTGTCTGATCGTTTACGCTTAAAGTAATTGTATTAAACATTGGATCTTGGGTATTGATGGCTTGCATAGCTGTTCCATCTAGAGAAACCAATGTGAGTGGCAATGCCAATAATACGCCCCGTATAGCCCGTATAGACCTTACTACTTTCCGTACTGCTGAGATCATTGAAATACCCAACAGTGCAGGCAATCACTCCTCTCCTTTTATTACGGAGAATTCTGAATATGTAGTGGCCGGCACCCGGTT
>CAMLRE010000010.1 GCA_946482355.1 uncultured Bdellovibrio sp. | reverse complement strand
TCGCAAATTTAATAAGAAAAAAATGGGGTATCTGACTGAAGCTTTACGTTCAGCGCAAGAGATTTCGCTTAGTGAAGGGTATTTAAAAAATCCTGAAGCCGGTGTTAAAGACTATTATGCTAAAAAAGGAATAGAAGCCACTTTTACCGAAAACTATTTGTGGTGCGCTCTTTTCGGATTAATTTTCTGGGAAGAAATTTTTGAAAACGAGCATGCAGCTTTACATAATCCCTTTGATCGTTCTCCGGCAGATTTAGTGGGTGAAGAATTTTATTTAAAACTTAAAGACCAGATTGAAACTAAGCTAAGTCTTTTAAAAGATTATAAAAAGACCGAGGTCTTAATTTTAAAAACCGTGACGGCCAATTACGGAAAATTAAACGATATTTTTCAATGGCAGCCAACTTTAACTCATTTAGTTTTAAATTTTTTAAAAGGGTCGGTCGAAAAAGACGTGGCTCATATCTTACGAACCATGAGTCAGAACTTTTCTAGCTACCACAGTGGTTTTCCTGATCTGATGCTAGAAACCGAAGACGGCATTAAATTTGTCGAAGTCAAAGCTGAAGGTGATGCTTTAAGATCGAATCAGCTATCTAAGCTTCGTTTACTTAAAGAAGCCGGTTTTGATGTGCAGGTCTTGCGTGTTAATTATGTCACAGACCCGAACCAGATTTATGTGGTGGTTGATATTGAAACAACCGGTGGCTCATCGATGTTTCACAAAATCACGGAAATAGGTGCCGTTAAAGTGCAAAACGGAAAGATCATCGAAGAATTTCAAACTTTGATTAATCCTGGCCGATCGATTCCCCAATACATTACGGCTTTAACTGGAATTACCAATGAAATGGTCAGTGAAGCACCGAAATTTAACGAGATCGCAGAAAAGTTTTTCGAATTTACCAAAGAGGCGATCTTTGTCGCGCATAATGTGCGTTTTGATTACGGGTTTATTCAAAAAGAATTTCAGCGCCTTGAAATTTCATTTGTCAGACCATATCTGTGTACCGTGCAGGGAATGCGCAAACATTACCCGGGGTTAGAGTCTTATAGCTTAAAGAATCTATGTGTGAATTTTAATATTTCGCTTGAGCAACATCATCGCGCCATGTTTGATGCTAAGGCGGCTGCGGCGTTATTAAATTTGATTCACGAAAAAAAATCGCCAGGTTCTGACGCCGGTCAGACCGTTGTGCAAGATTCAGTGGTGGATCGTCATTTTTTTGATTAGTTTGAATTTAATTTTCTTTCAAGTTCGATAAATTCAGAATCCAATAAACTTTCAAGATCTGCCGCAGAAAATTCAAAAGAAATTTTACGGGCTTGTTGGTAGAATTCTAACTTTTTTGAAACCCAGCTTTCCCAGGCGGCGGTGATAAAAAAGTCTCTTTCGTCTTCGTCAGTGTTCGGGTCAATTGCTGCCTGGCAATAGCTTAAAACATTTTCGTTTAAACCCATTTTTTCAATCACTGCGCAAGCTAACTTCCATTCAAAATGATTTAAATATTTTTCGACGTCTTTCCAGTAATCTAACCCTTTTTGCCCTTGATCACTTTTGCAAAAATACGAAGTGCAAACACCCGGGCGGTAAGTCCAAATCGAACATTGATTTTTACCGCTATCGAAAAACGGGCAAAGAAGTTCTGACTTTTTACCAAAGCCTTCAATCCCAAAACTTTCAATTTTATTTTGTTCATCAGCTGACGGAAAAAGCCCAACAGGAAGTAAAATGCCACGGGGTTCAGTTTTAGCTAAGTCTTCTGAAGTTAAGGCGCCTAAACTAAAATTCGGAAGGTACGGAAAGTAAGTGCAGCATTTTAGATGATTTAAAAAAGGCCCTTTATCACGGGTTAGGCCAGAAGGTTTAACCATGGCACAGTTGTCACAAGTAGCTAACGATTCTTTGCGATGTGCTGACAGACGTTGCGAAAGCCAGTGTTCATATCCTTGAGGGAAAATTTTTGCAGCCATGTTCAGATTAAAGATAATGAGATTGTCTTGAAAAGGCAACTTTTGTGACGGCTAAAAATTAAACGAATTGTAGTCTGTGCGCTCAAAGTTTTCCAGTGGGGTTACCAAATGCTCTTTAAACCATTGTAATGTTTTATCGCAAATCTGTTCTAGAGCTTCAGCTTCATCAAAAAGAGCGGAAGGGATAGTTACAATTTCCCCTTTTGGTAGATGGCTTATGAGCGCCTGATTGAACTGATTTGTTTTTGCGTCACGTCCGTCGATGAGCAGTAAAGTGGGTGCTGTAATCTCTTTGAGTTCTGGTAAAGCTAAATCATGTTTGGCATCGCAGGAAACGATGGCGCAAATTTCTTTTTTAAATTGTTTGGCGGCCCACAAAGCTACATTGGCACCGGCCTCCATACCAAAGTAAGCAACAGGAGCAGTGGCTCCAAAAGCTCCTTTAATCCAGTGAGTTGCGCGTATTAATCGCTCGGCTAAAAGTGAAACATCAAAAAAATAAGTTGGTTTTTTAGATTCGTCATCAGACAGCAAGTTAAAAACTAAAGTGCCAATGTTGTACGAATTTAAATATTTCGCAATTTGTTGGTGCTGCTTGTAATTTTCAGCCACATTAGAAAAAATAACAACACCACGCATGCGGAGTGGGGCATTTAAAACTCCACGGGTTATAATTCCACCTTGGTGAGCAATAACAACGTCTTTAGCTTCGATTTTCATAATACTCAATGTGGTGCAGGTGATATGCCAATCTAAGGTCAGACCGTATCCTGATTATTTTTTGTTTGCAGCTAGATTCTTAATCCGGCTCAGTTGTACGGGAGTCACCCCTATGACTTTCGCTAATGTAGTTAAGGTGACAGAGCTTGTCGTCGATAACTCCTTAGATAAACTTGAAGCTGTTAATAATAAGAAAAAAAAGATTTTTGAAAAATTTCCGGCGACCACGTATATTCCGGTAAGTTCATTGGCTTTGCCCGGAATGCTTTTCGAAATTGAAGCCATAGCTGTTCGAACAGAAAAAAATAAGGAATAGACATGCTAATAGAAGAAAAAATCCCTGATCCTCAAGAGTACTGTGCTTTAAGAGTGGCTTGCGGCCTTTCACCAAAATCTTTGGAGGCTGCACAGATCGGGCTTCCAAAATCTCTTTATGCTGTCACTCTGAGAGAAAACGGAAGATTGATCGGAATGGGACGAGTTGTTGGAGATGGTTTACATGTGCAAGTTGTAGATATCGCTGTTGACCCAGAATTTCAGGGAAAAGGGTTGTCTCGGCAAATTATGGAAAAAATAATGTCATTTATTGACGAAAAGATTTCTGAGACTGCAACTGTGAGCCTTTTTGCTGATGTCGACTGGCTTTATCAGAAATTTGGTTTTGTAAAACCGCAGAAGTCGCAAGGTATGTTTTATAAACGTAAATAACTAGCGTACTCTTTGGCTTGGAAATAAGCGAGCTTTTTCCATTAAGGCCCAGATTTGTTTAGGAAGTAAAATTGAAATACCTAACATGACCCACAGGCTGCCTTTACCCAGGATTAGTCTTAAGATCATGGCGTTTTCAAATTCCAAGTTAAAGTTAAGCCATAAGTAAACCAAAGCTTTTACTAAAAAGTAAAAAGCCCAGAACAGGGTAAAGCACGCAAAGAAAAAGCGCTTATCATCTGAATTGTCAGCTGTGGTTCTATTTTGATTTTCAGCAAAAATCTGGGTGATCGATTTTTCATTAAAAACTGACAAACCAAAAAATGCGGCGAAAAATAAATTAGTGATCGACGATTCAAGTTTAAAGAAAAACGGCGTTTCAATATACAGATCAAGCAAACCGAACACCACGATGATGCCGCTTGAGAAATAAAAGAACGCATCGATTTTACGTTTATTTAATTTCAACCAAACATATTCAGCCGCAGCTAAACCGATTGAAACCACAACAGCCGTTTGGAAACCCCAAAATAAGTTGACCAGATAAAATCCGATTAAAGGACCAAAATTCGAAATTAAAAATGAAAGAATCTTTTTAAATGCCAGCATAGTCAAAGTTGTTGTTAATTCGAACGCCATCATAGCAACAATTTATGATCGGTCAATCTATTGCTGTTTGATTTTAAAATTAAGAATTAAGCTTCGGAGTTCCGACAAATTTTTTAAGTTCTAAAACTTGAACCACTAACATCGGATCACGGCTTTGAGCCACATTAAGTTTAGATTTAAAATCGGCGTACATATCCGATTCGTCAAATAATGAGTGAACTTCTGTTAAAACTGAACGGTGCAGGTCAGCCAAAACTGTATTTTCGTCATCTAATGATTCATCCATACGAACCACAAGACTGGTGATTTTTTTTAACCAATCGAAATCTTCGTGCGACATCGAAAGATGTAAAACATCGTACGGTGACAAAGTTTTTTCGTTTTGTGCTTCGTATTTTTCTTTTTGAAATTGCAGTAAAGATTTATGAACGCGCAAGAGTAATTGCGTGATTTTAGTAAGATCTGATTTGATATTTGCAGTTGCCGTCATAAGTCTTGTAAAGTTTCCGATAAAACTGGCATTACAAGGCTTGAAATGCAAGAATTTTTCCGGGAATAAGCTTAAAATTGCTTTCCCGGTACTTTGCTGGATTTCTAACGTTTAAACTTACTTTGAAGCACCGACCGAAAAACCGGGTTCAGGTATCGGGCTACCCAGAGGCCGATTGCGGTGGCTCCCGTAGGCATTAAGTATCGGTCATCGGCTTCAATGGCCGATTTAATTCTTTTTGCATACTCCTCTGGAGTTATAGAATCTTTAGGGATGTCAAAATTCTTCGAGTATTTTGATTCAATTTCATCGAACATTTTAGTTTTAATTCCTGGGGTAATTAGACACAAAGTCGATACCCCGGTTTCTTTAAGTTCAGCTTCGATGCAATCGGTAAAAGCAACGACCGCAGCCTTCGATGCCGCATAGGTCGAAGCACAGGGAAAGTGCATAAAAGCAGAGACGCTTGAGTTGTTAATGATTTTGCCACGTCGACGTTTAACCATTCCAGGAATAAAAGCTCTAGTTAGGTGAACAAGGGTATTTAAGTTAACCTGAAACATCGAATAAATTTCGTTGAGACTTTGTTCTTCGATTAATCCTCCGGTGAGCGCTCCGGCATTATTGAACAGAATGTCGACTTCGACTTTTTCCATCGATTTTATAAGACTATCTACACCTTCCCGGGTTGAAAGATCACATCTAAAGAAATGAACAGAAGCTGCGCCGAGAGCCTTAAGAATGTCTTCGGTGTCTCTTTCGAATGATCTTGCGGCGACATATACATGAGCTCTGTTTTCAGCAGCCATTTTGGCTACCGCTAAACCTATACCTCTGCTTCCGCCAGTGATAAAAAAATGAGATCCTTGGATGTTCATTGAAACCTCTTTGAAAAATTAAGAATTAGGGGAAAAGTTATTCCCCAGAAAACGGCGTAAAGTAAAAATGTAAATGAGCTTTGGAAAGTTAATACTTGAAAGATTTCACCTGATTTGTAGCTCAGTGGACCCATAACCATTCCCAGGGGGGCGTTAACCCAAAGCGGAAAATTTATTTTGACCCCAAGTTTGATTATTGAAAATGAAAATATCAGCCAAATCGAGGTTAGCCAGACGGGAACGGGTAGGGTGGGATGGCCGATAGCCGTGATAAATCCGAAGTGAATCAGCGAAAAATCAAAAATCATACCGATTGTAAAAATCGCGGCAGCGAAAAGCATATTTTTTTTGGTAAGATTTTTTGTAAAATATAAAACCAGAATAAGTAACGACGGAAATAAAAGCGATAGCGCTGAAAACGAGGTCTTAGCCAGTAAAACGCTTCCAAACCAGCCGATATAAAATAATATGACAACAAAAATGAAGTCTTTGTTTTTCATGGTTCGTTTTTCCATTTGTAACTGATAAAGACATCTTGAGAGTTTCCGGAGTTATCTTTGATATTAGACCTTCCCGAAAAAGATCTAATTTTTTTGTCTTTCACATCGTAAGATACTCTTAACTCTCCGGCAAAAAGACGGACAAACCATGTGCTGGCTTTGATCCCGTATTCTATCTCATCAGAAGTGGCAGCATTTTTTTTGTAGCCGGTTAAAGAATAAAAATCTTTGCTGTCTAAAACCCCAAATTTAAAATCAACGGGGCCAGCTTCGAGTTTTGATGAATTTATTTTAATAAAGTTGTCAAAACCCTGGCTAGCAACCATTTGTTCATTCAATGGAAATTCTTTTTTCGATACTCTTTTGCCATTTTTAGTTTCTTCGAATGTCACCGACTTATTAATTAAGCGCATTGAAATCTTGGTTTTAAATCGGCTATCTTCAAATATAGTATCGGGTACTGTTTTACTGTTTGAGAAATCAGAAGTCATTGTTGCAAATGAACGCCCGTTCGGAGTTGTGTAGATAACTTCAATCAGGCGGTTCAGGCCGGCCGCATCAAGTTTGATCGTGTGCTTTTCAAGATAGACGATTTCACCCTTTTGATTTTTGGCAATACCCTCGAGAATCTCGCCGGCAGATACAGTGGGAAAAGCTATGAATAAAAAGCAAAGCAGGGTTTTCATGACTTGCTCTTAAAGAACACCAGAGTAACTTCGCCGAGATCAATGCCAAATTTACTCATTCTGGATTTATTCAGCATGATTCCGTCATCCATTAAATACATCCAATCGTCGAATTGAACATGGTAAGTTTTGTCGCCTACCGGAAGATCAAGAGTGTATTTCCATCTAAACGCGTTGCCGGAAGCTTCACCGGTCGCTTCACCAATGACATCGCCGGCTGTGCCTGTATAGCTGCCGTCAGGGTGTTTTTTTATCGTCCAAAGACGTTTTGATTCTGTACCATCCGAGTACTTAAAACTTTCATCCAAAGTGCCGGTGTTTCCGTTCCAGCTGCATTTCATTAGGACCTTGAATCTTTTTACAATTTTTCCAGACCGGTCCTGAAAAAAACCATGGGCCTCTACATTGCCGTTCAAATAATCTTCTAACACCAAAGTGGGTTTTTCATTTTTGTAATCTTGAACCTGTGTTGATGAACACCCCATAAGAATCGCAAGTACACTAGCCATAAAATAAAGTCCTTTCATGAAATTTCCTTTCGTTTGGTCATTCATAATTTTCTCGTAAAGCTTTCAGATGATTATCGAAATCCACAAAGCTTGCTATGCTAAAAAGTCTAGAGTTCTGTTCGTTGGAAAAAGTAGGCGCTTGAGTTCCTGCTAGTATAATTTTAAGTTCAGGTCCCATTTTTTTTTGTACGTCGCTTACAAACTTTAAAAGATGTTGGCGGGCTCCATCTTTATAAGAAACTGTTGATACGATGAGTAAATGCGAGGCTTCAAATCTTAATGCCGTTTCTGAGAGATCTTGAGCTGGTGTATTGGGCCCCATAAATAAAGAGGTATAGCCGAAAGATCTGATTAGCAGGTGAGCCAAAAGAAGGCCAATTTCATGATAGTCTCCCTCTGGGGTGGCCAGTACAAACCGAATTTTTTTCTGCGTATCTTTAGTTTTCTTTCTTTTATCGAGATCAGAAAGTGAAGAGTAGATCTTTTCTTTCAAAAAAGAAGACAGTACATGCTCCTGGGCTACTGAAACCAGACCCGAACCAACTAGTGAGGTGAGTTCCCGAATCAGTGGTAAGAAGAATAAATGGATCAATTCACCTGGGGTTTTGTAATGGACCTGTTTGAACAGTTCTGAAAGCTCAGTCCATTTCTGCAGAGCCATAAGCTCTAAGGCCTCATTAACATTCTTATCTTCATACTTAAACTTTTTGCTTTCGTCGTTTTCTTCAACGTTCCCAAATAAAGACTGAAGTTTTTGATTATTCAGTTTGGCAATGTGGCTAATTTTATGGCCCCGCTTGAGAAGCTCTCTAAATAGGAGGGCACGTTCGATATCTTTTTTTCGATACTCTCGCCGCCCAGTGTCGCTTCGATCGGGTGAAAAAGCCTGATAGCGATTTTCCCAGCCCCGAATTGTGAATTCGGAAAGTCCTGTAAGTTCGATCATTTGGCGGATGGAAAATATCTCGTTTTGGCCCATATTTTAATAATATATGGTGGAGATTGTTTTGTATAGAAAAATCTATACAAAACAGAAACTGCGTGTTAGGATTTATTTATGGAGGCAATAATGGCCGGCAATATGCGTATACTTATTTCTGGAGCCTCAGGCTTAATCGGGAAAAACTTTATAAGACGGGCGTTGCGTGAAGGCCATGATCTTAAGGCTCTCGTCAGAAACCCAGAGTCATTTAAAATGCTTCCTGAAAATAAAATATTTAAGTGGACTCATGAAGTTCTCGTTCCGAACGAAGCTTGCCTGGATGTAGATGCGGTTATTCATTTGTCGGGAGAGAATATTGCAGACAAGCCATGGTCAAAAGAGCAAAAAAAGCGTCTGGTTGAATCGCGCATTATAGGAACTAGAAATCTGGTGAGTTCGCTAGCGAAACTTCCTTCCGAGAAAAGGCCAAAGGTTTTAATATCGGGGTCGGCTATCGGATTTTACGGTTACGAACAGCCGGGAATTTTGGATGAGCAAACAAAATCGGGTAGTGATTTTTTAGCGCAACTGTGTCGCGAATGGGAACAGGAAGCTCTTGCTGCTGAGAAACTTGGAATACGGGTGGTGTTATTAAGAACCGGAATTGTCCTCTCTCGAGAAGGTGGGGCGCTTACAAAAATGCCTCCTCTTCAAATCTCAGATGGTAAAAGCTGGATGAGCTGGATTCATATTCAGGATGTTGTTCGTGCTGTGTTATTTGCTCTTCAGGATAATTCCCTATCGGGAGCAGTGAACTGTGTGGCTCCGAATCCGGTTCAGAATAAAGAATTTGTAAAACAACTCGCTCAGGTTAAGGGTATTTCTTCTTTTGGGTTTGTTCCAAAGCCATTTTTGAATTTAGCTTTAGGTGAGTTATCAAAGGCCATTACTTCAAGCCTTAAAGTTTCGCCTAAAGCGTTGTTGGAGAAGGAGTTTGTTTTTCAGTACCCGGATCTTCATTCAGCTTTGAAAGCTGAATTTAAAGACACCGGTCTATTTGATTCTTTTCTTTTTAAAGATCAGTTTGTTCCGTTGAAACCTGAAGAGATATTTAGGTTTTTTTGTCGGGCGGAAAATCTCGAGGCTTTAACGCCGCCATGGCTTAATTTTAAAATTGTTTCTAAATCTTCTGAAGAAATTAATAAAGGCACGGTCATCGATTACAAGCTCAAGATTCATGGATTACCTGTTTACTGGAAAACACTTATTGTCGATTGGCAAAAAAATAGTTTTTTTATAGATGAGCAGAAGAAAGGACCCTATTCAAAGTGGCATCATCTGCATACTTTTGAACAAGTCCCAGGTGGTTGCCTTTTAAGGGATGAAGTGACCTACCGGGTCCCGGTTGCGATTATAGGTAAGATGTTATTAGGTGGCTGGATCTCAAAAGATGTCAGCCAAATCTTTAATTACCGGCAAGAAAAAATTCAGGCTCTTTTAAAAAGTGGAGATCTTCAATGTTGAGTGCATTTTCTGTCTTAGCCATCGGATTTTTATTTTGCCTGCTGCTGATGGCGGTCTTTTGGTGGATTTCGCAAAAACTGAGTTTTTACAGTCTTGTCGATGCTGTTTGGGCCTACGGCATCGGGGCTTTAGTGATTATTTTTGTGTGGACTTCCAAAGGAGCCGCAGAAAAAAAAGCGTTGGCTCTCATATTATCAATGCTTTGGTCTTTGCGTTTAGGGTCACATCTTGCGGCTCGTCTTAAGGCGCATTACCCTTTAGAAGACAGTCGATATATCGATCTGAAAAAAAAATGGGGAAAAGCAAAATTTTTCGCTTTTTTTCAGTTCCAGGGGCTGTCCCAGATCGTATTCAGTTTGCCATTTTTCTTTATAGCTAACGACAGTGATTCGAATTTTTCTTTTTTGACAGTCTGTGGAGTTATTATTTTTTTCTTTGGTTTTTTCGGAGAAACCGTCGCCGATCATCAGTTAAGCCAATTTAAAAAAGCACCTGCAAATAAAAACAAGGTCTGTAAAGCGGGACTTTGGAAATATTCAAGACATCCGAATTATTTTTTTGAGTGGCTTATTTGGTGTGGAATTTCAATTTCTGCATTACCGTCGGCTTACGGGTATTTAGGTCTCATCAGCCCTCTTTTAATGTATCTTACTTTAAATTATCTTACGGGCATTCCGAAGGCCGAAGAGCAGTCGCTTAAGTCGAAGGGCGATCTATATCGCGACTATCAAAAAACAACAAATCGATTTTTTCCAGGGATAAAAATATGAAAATTGCAGTTATTGGCGGTGGAATCAGTGGTTTGGCTGCGGCTTTAATTTTAAATCAAGAACATGAAGTTCATCTTTTTGAATCAGATTCGCGCCTTGGCGGTCATGCCCATACGGTCAGCGTCAACGAAAAATCGAAAGAAGAAGTTGCTATCGACACGGGGTTTTTGGTTTACAACACTTTGACCTATCCGCATTTTACCCAGTTTCTAAAATACTTAGAAGTTGCAACGACAGAATCAAACATGTCGCTTTCTATCCAGGCCATTAAGGGGCTCGAATGGGCGGGTGAAAATTTATCAACTGTTTTTGCTCAACCTAAAAATATTTTAAATTTAGATTTTTTAAAAATGCTGATAGATATCTGGAATTTTAATAAGTCAGCAAAAGAGAATCTTGAATTAAGCCGCGAAAAGAATTTCTCTCTTGAAGAGCTGGCTGATTTTCGCGGATATAGTCATTCTTTTAAAACATTATACCTGCTTCCGATGACCGGGGCCATCTGGTCGATGTCCTATGCAAATGCTTTAAAGTTTCCGGCCGAAACATTTTTAACATTTTGTATTAATCATCACCTGCTGCAAATCAATGACAGGCCCGTATGGCGTACAATAACCGGCGGCTCGATTAACTATGTCAATCGGGTTCGTGAACGTCTACAGCATATTCATGCGTCAACTAAGGTTAAAAATATTGCCCGAAATCAGGATAAGTTAACAGTTATAACTGAAAACTCTAAAATCGATTTTGATAAAGTTATTTTAGCTACGCACGCGCCAACATCAGCAAGCTTAATTAGTTCTGATTTTCCGGATATGGCCGCTGAACTTTCGTGCTTTAAGGTAACGCCGAACAAAGTTGAGCTGCACGAAGACGAATCTTTAATGCCGAAGAATAAATCCTGCTGGTCGGCTTGGAATGTTAAAGCTCAAGATCAGGTTCATGATAAAAGTGATATCTGCTTAACATATTTTATTAATAAACTTCAGCCATTGCCGGTTAAAAAAAATTATTTTGTAACTTTAAATTACGGTAAAACTCTTCAGCAAAAGCACCGCGAGTTTAATTATGACCATCCACAGTTCGACTTCTCTACGATTGAGACTCAGAAAAAAATTCCGCAAATTCAAGGCCGTCATGGTATTTATTTTGCCGGCGCCTGGACCCGCTACGGATTTCATGAAGACGGTATACTGAGCGCTGTGAATGTTGCAAAATTACTTGGAGTAGAGCCGCCATGGAGCTAAGCCCAAATAAAGAAACAATTCTTTTTGGAGAAGGTTTGGTGTGGCATTCGAGGCCAAATTCAGCCTCGCAACAATTTGGTTTGCTGGGCCGTCTTTTAAAAAGATTGAAGTTATCAAATAGTTTTAGTTATCCGATTTTTAATTTACTGATTCCAATCCACTCAGACGAAGTGATGCAGCAATTAAACGAAAGAAGCTATTTATCGGTTCGTGCAGAAAATTATCTGACTTCTGAAAAGGGTAATCTGAGAGAAAATGTGAGGCAATTTCTGCAAAAAGAATTTGCCTATGCATGCGAAAAAATCTGGTTGCAAACACTTCCGCAAATGTTCGGGTATGCATTTAATCCCGTAAGTTTTTGGTATTGTTATAAAAATGAAAAATTAGATGCGGTGGTATGTGAAGTTAATAATACTTTTGGTGACCGCCATTTTTATTTTTTACAGAATTTAAACATACATTCTTCAGATCCTAAAAAAGCTGTGAAGCAATTTCATGTTTCACCTTTTATGGATATATCTGGATATTACACTTTTGAATTTGATAGTTTTGAAGGTGGAAATCAGGTTCGAATCAAGCTTTTTAGCTCTGACCAGCACCTAAAACTTGATACGCTGATTCGGCTTAAGTTTCGCGATTTTGAAAGTGTAACTGCATTCTATATTTTAAAAAAATTCGGATGGCTTACAGTCATGGTCATCTGGCGGATTCATTTCCAGGCCCTAAAACTTTGGTTTAAAGGGGCTAAGTTTTATAAACATCCAACACCTCCAGAAAAGAAGGTAACCTATGATTCTTGAAGCAGTTAGCAACCAAATTCTGTTCAAAACTTTAGAAAAAACTAAATTCGGAACAATTAAAATGAAATTTTTAGGTCCTAACACCGAGTATGTTTTTGGCGAGGGGCCGTTAGTTGCTGAAATTACAGTAAACGACTATAAGACATTACACCGCATCGTTCGTGGCGGCGATATTGAACTGGCTTCAGCGATTATCAGAAAAGACATTATTATATCTGACGAAGCCGCATTTATTTACTGGGCTTGCCAAAACGATGAGGTTTTAAGATCTTCATTCGACGGTAATTTTTTGGGAACTCTTCTTCCGAGAATTAAGCGGTTTCTTAGCCCTAATACGGTTCAAGGCGCGAAAAAAAACATCATGGCCCATTATGATTTAGGAAACGATTTTTACGGCAAATGGTTAGATTCAACAATGAGCTATTCTTCGGCGATTTTTTCGTCGCCAGAAAAGAATGACGATCTTCGTGAAGCCCAGCTCAGAAAGTATGACCGGATTATTGATCAATTAAATATTACTTCTAAAGATCACGTGCTGGAAATTGGCTGCGGATGGGGTGGTTTTTTCAGTCGTGCCGTTGAACGAACGGGATGTAAGGTAACTGCCGTTATGAATTCGCCCGCGCAGGAAGTCTATAATAGAAATTTGATCCGGCAAAAAGGGCTTAACTCTGAAGTTGACCTAAAGCTTATGGATTATCGAAACATTCAAGGGAAATTTGATAAGATTGTCTCTATCGAAATGATAGAAGCCGTAGGTGAAAAATATTGGCCCACTTATTTTGGTAAAGTAACTGATTCGTTGAAATCAAAAGGCACAGCCCTGATTCAGGCAATTACCATTAAAGATAAACTTTTTCCGGAATACCGTTTGAACCCAGATTTTATTAACACGATGATTTTTCCAGGCGGTATGTTGCTGGCGAATAATGTCGTGAAAACCAATGCCGAAAAAGCCGGGTTAAATGCGGATAGTCTGCCGTTTGAATTCGGATTGTGTTATGCCGAGACTTTGCGTCGCTGGAAAGAAGGTTTTCTTTCAGCCAGGTCTCAGAACCTTCTTCCTGAAGTTGACGATCAGTTTGTTAACCTATGGCGCTTTTATCTTTCGTACTGTGAAGGTGCATTTATGGCTGAAAGAATTAATGTAGCTCACTTTGTAATGGAAAAACCGTAATGAATGATATTTGGGGAATTCACTGGTTTCGAAGAGATCTTCGTGTTGCTGGTAACAAAGCGTTGCGTGAGGTTTGGAAAAAGACCAACGGCAAAGTTCTTGGGGTATTCTGCTTTGATTCGACTTTTTTAGAGCGTCAAGACTTTTCGCACAATCGATTTGCTTTTTTTCTGAAGACACTGCGAAAGGTAAAACAAGAATTTAATGAGAAGGGCGGTGACTTAATTGTTGTTGATCATCTACCTAACGATTTTTTTTCGGCATTGTTCTCTTCTTTAGTGGCTTCACAGAAAAAGCTGCCTACATTTGTTAGTTGGAACCGAGACTACGAGCCCTTTGCACGCCAAAGGGATGAGGCTGTCAAAAAAACTATTTCTGAATATGGTGTGCAGATCATTACGGCCAGGGATCATCTTGTTTTTGAACCTCATGAGATTAAAAAAGACGGTAAAGAATCTTCATACTATCAGATCTATTCGCCGTTCAGCCGGAAATGGTTTGACCTCTTAAATACAGATTGGGGAAGAGAGAGAATTTCGACCGAAAAGTTTCCTAAGGAAGCGGGGTCGAATCAGGAAAAGGCTTTCGATGGAACCTGGAAAAGCTTGGTTTCAAATGCGCATCTGATCAAAGATCAATTAGATGAGTTTGAACAAAAAAATCAGAAAGGTGTAACTATTGCGATTCCTGAGGCTGGAAGTCATCATGCATACCACGTTCTTAAAAAATTTGGAAAAAAGATAGAGCAATACAAAGAAGACAGAGATTTTCCAAGCATTGATGGAACATCTAAACTTTCAATTTTTTTAAAGAACGGAAGCCTAACGTCGACTCAAATTATTAAATTTTTAGATTTAACCGGATTACCTTGGAAGACCGATTCCGGCCCCAACCAATACTTAAAAGAAATTGTGTGGAGAGAGTTTTATTATCATATCTTGTTTCACCGGCCCGATTTGGAAACCAACTCTTTTAATGCCAATTATCAAAATCTCTCGTGGGAAAACCGGCTGGATTTTTTTGAAAGATGGAAAGAAGGTACCACAGGTTTTCCGATTGTCGATGCGGGAATGAGAGAGCTTCGGGAAACGGGCTTAATGCATAATCGTGTGCGAATGATCGTGGCGTCATTTTTAGTCAAAGATTTACTGATTGATTGGCGGTGGGGTGAGAAATACTTTATGCAACAATTGCTTGATGGTGACCTCGCGCCC
>CAMLRE010000009.1 GCA_946482355.1 uncultured Bdellovibrio sp. | reverse complement strand
AGCCTACATCACCAGCTGTAGTACACATTCTGTGTTCAAGTTGTCATCCTAAGCTGTCGTACATGCTGTCATCACGTTGAAATTTCTTAAAAGGTGATGGCGGCCTTAGTAGTTAATCCAAAGTTGGTCTTATTGTCGAAGCCGTTAACGCCACCTTCCCAAGCGGCACCTGGCATTAACACTCCTAAACCTGTTGACCAAGTCACGCGTTCACGTGGCTTGTAAACTAGTTCTAAGTCTAATTCTAGGCCTAGATCTTTTTTCATGTCTACAAATTTCTTCGCATTCATTAATTGCGCGTAAATTACTGTTCCTTTTAGATCAACTTTTTCGTCATAAGCGTACTTCACAGATGGTGCTAAGAACATCGCGTTTGTAATCGCTTCGTCGTCTGCCGAATTTTGTAAAGATAAACCGCTAGCTGCATCGTTAGCATGGATCGGAGATGTTCCTAAGATATCGCCCGAACCTAAACGGTGGTTAAATAATAAAATACCCACGTCATAGTTACGATCTAAGATGTAACCTTCGTAAGTGCCTTGTGTGTCAGGATTATCACCGCTTACAACACCGGCTTTACCGCTCCATTCCCATGAACTGTCGCCAGCCGGAAATAAACCTTCAGCCACAACTGCATAAGAATCTAATTTGATTTTTTCAGCCGTTGCAGTTTCAACACCTGTATCACCCGTTAAGAAACTGGCTTCTAATTTAAATTCAAAAGCTGACCATTTTCTTTCTAAGTAAATGTTCACTGTTTGTGTTTTCATACCAGATACACGCGCTGAACCACTTGGTAATTCAGTTGGCGCGTAATCATTGTACGCAGGACCTGCTGAACGTGTTTGGTGAAATAAACCAGCACGAGCCCCAGCATCTGTGTTGTTGTAATCAATGATATAGATTTGATCGTTCATTACACCGCCGCCGAAATCATCTTGCGCAACACGAGCGATCATTGGTGCAAAAGATAAGTTATCAACAACAAAACGGTAAGAAAGAACTTCTTTTGTATCCATCCAGTGGTCAAAAGCACCTTTACCAGCATTGTGAGTAATACCTAAACCGAATTCAACCGGAGCACGACCCACTAATAATGAACCGTATTCATGATTTACGTTTAAGTACAATTGGCTTACGCGAAGTGTAGATGCGTTTTGGTTTTGAGAAGTCGCGTTTGTACCGTTAGCGCCTGCAGATCCATCGTTTAAGCCTTGGCCAATGATCGAACCTAATTGTGAATTTTGGTACGCCGGTAATTCGTTACTCATCACATCAAAACGGCTCACGATATTGATGCCATCAGAACCGATGATACGAGGTTGTAAGTATAAGAAATTGAGTGCGTAGTTTTTGCTTTGTTTGCTATTTGCTAAAGAAGGACGATCAATACTTGTGTACTCAACGCGGTAACCGCCTGTCCAATCAATCGAAATAGCTGCCGCTGTTTGTGATAACAATAAAACAGCCGTAAATAGTTGTGTTAATTTCATCGGTGGTTCCCCTCTTTTATCTCGTTACACCAAGAATGTCGCTCTCGTGAACGATATGTAAATCTTCATTATTGTATTTAACTTTGGTGCTTGAATATTAGTTGAATAAAACAACGTCACCGATTTTTACATCTAGTAATTTATGATGGCCTTTTTTCGTGTAAGTGCCATGACCCGCCGCTAGAACTTCACCTTTTAAGTAACCTGAAGTTGAAGACACAGAATCCGGTAGAATTAATCCGCCCGGAGTAACACGTTCAGTTTGTGTTAAACGAATCACTAAACGATCTCCTAACGGTGTGATCGCTTTTGTGTAATCAATTTTTGCTACCGGTTTTGCCGCTGGCGCTTTAAACGGAATTACTTTGGCTGCAGTTTGAGCTGTTTTTTTAGCGGGAGCTTTAGTCGCAGCTTTTTTAGCTGGTTTTGCTTTAACAGATTTTTTCGCAACAGCTTTCGTAACTTTTTTAACTGGTTTTTTTGCTGCGGCTTTTTTCGCTACAGGCTTAGCTACTTTTTTCACAGCTTTCTTAGCTGGAGCTGATTTCTTTGCAGCAGGCTTTGAAGTTTTTTTCGCTGCTTTAACTTTCTTTTTAGCCACGACGGTTTTTCTCCTCTTCATAATATTTTCTATACAAAATTTCCCATTCAGAGGTACCTTCCATGACACCGCGTTTTAAAGACGCTACTTTTTCACGGGCTTTAACATCAATATCCATATCTTCTTTAACAAACATAACAATGGCTTTACGAGCTGCCATTAAAGCTTGATCATCGTCAGAAAAATCGACGATATCATCACCCCAAACTTTATCAGTAATGATTTTAGCCCAGTGGCCTTGGCGTTCTTCAGAAAGAATCATAAAACCACCTTTTTCTCTTTAGCTAATTTTGTTTTTAACAACGAAAACATCTTGCCGCGTTGAAATTCTTGGCCTTCTCTTTCCATGCTATCCATTAAGGCGTGAACTTCTTTTTCTAAAGCGATTTCTTTCATCAACTCTTCGTTGATGACGTCTTTCATGGCTTGAAGAACTTTGCTTTCTTCAACCTTTAACGTAATTAGATTTTGAGATTTCCATTCTTTTAAGATTTTTTCAGACAGTCTTTGTATTTGACTTGCAGTAAGCTTCATCATTTTAATTACTTATGTCCTTTTCAAAGTTATTAAAGACCAGTTTTTTTATTCTTACAAGCGCAATATCTCTGAGCGTCAGCGCCATTGATATTGCCCCAAAAGGTATTCAAGAAGAATTCGAGAACAAGCTCTCATCGCAAGCCATTTTACGCTCAACAAAGTACTACGCCAGAGGGCTTTCTTACAAAATTAACCAGAAATTCAATGCAGAAGCCGTAAAGAAGAGCTTTTTAGACAAAGGTTACCGCGAAAGACAAGAAGATCAGGCCATTTTAGCTGGAGATTTCATCACTCTAAAGGCTCAAGCTTGCAGCAATATGTTTGGTATTTCTCTGATGCAGGATTCCACATGTTTTCACTGGAAGAACGAATCAAACCCTGATGGCTACGTGGCCGTTGTGTATCAAAACACAATTCAACAGATTTTTAAGACTGATCCAACCAAAGTGGTCACATCTGGTCAAACTGATCCAGTCATGGTCGCGCAATTTCGTAACAACGAACCGATCATGCAAGAAGAAATGAAGTTAGCTGATTATCCGGTTCAATGTTTAAATGCGGTGATCGCGATTGAAGATAATGATTTCTTAGATCATTCGGGCGTAAGCATTATGGGTCTTGCACGTGCAGCGGTAAAAAATATTGTCTCACTTCGCAAAGCCCAAGGTGGCAGTACGATCACGCAACAGTTAGTAAAAAATTATTTTTTAACTCCTGAAAAAACGTATTCACGTAAAGCTAAAGAACTCTACATGGCCGTTAAACTTGAATCGAAGTGGAGCAAAGACGAAATCTTACAAACGTACTTAAACGTGATTTACATGGGACAAAATGGCGCGTTTCAAGTTCGCGGATTCGGTGCTGCCAGCCACTACTATTACGGAAAACCAGTCGCCCAATTAAATTTACAAGAATGCGCCTTGCTTGCAGCAATCGTTAACAACCCTGGTTTAAATAACCCGTGGAAAAAAACTGAAAAAGCTAAAACACGCAGACAGTTAGTTCTTTCTAAAATGAAAGAACTAAACTTAATTTCAGAAGCTGAATTTAAAAAAGCGAATGAATCAGCAATGCCACCGCAAATCGTAGCACAAGCCACCGAAACAGCTCCGTATTATTTTGAAGCCGTTAGAAAACAAGCCACTGATTTAGGAATCGCTATCGAAGGAACAACTTTTTACACAAGCCTTGATCTGGCGATTCAAGAGGCCGCGCAAAAATCTTTGCAATCAGGAATTAAAAATTTAACTGAAACTAAAAAATCTTTAACTAAGAAAAAAGAAAAAGGTTTAGAGCTTCAAGGTGTTGTTTTAGCGACTGATAACCAATCTGGATTTGTCACAGCGTTTGTGGGTGGACAAAACTTTCGCCAATCACAATTTAACCGTGCTTTATACGCTAAACGCCAAGTGGGATCACTAATTAAACCATTTGTTTACTTATCAGGTTTAACTTACGGCCTAACTGATGAATCAGACGTAAAACCCACGACTGTATTAAACGATCAACCCTTCGAATGGAAATTTGATAACAACAGAAAAAGCTGGAAGCCTGAAAACTACGACCATAAATTTCGCGGCGAAGTTCCATTTTTTTATGCGCTTAAAGAAAGTTTAAATTCACCGACAGCACAAGTCGCTTACCAGGTAGGAATCGATAAAGTGATCTCGCTTGCGCACAGCTTAGGTTTAACATCAGAGATGACTCCGCTACCGGCCACTTCACTGGGAGCCAGTCAGCATACACCGCTTGAAGTTTTACAAGCTTATTCAAATTTTGCCCGTTTTGGTGAACAGATTAAATTATCGTTTATCGAAAAAGCTTTAGATGATTCTGGAAAAGTGATTTTTGAATCAACAGCGAACTTTGAACCAAAACCGGAAGCTAAAGCAGATAAAACTAAAACTGCGATTCTAGTGGGGATGATGAAAGAGACCATGCATTCAGGAACAGCGAAGTATGTTCAAGCTTCGGGTTATAAAAAGCCTGCGGCTGGAAAAACCGGAACAACTTCAGACGGAAAAGATGCTTGGTTTGCCGGATTTACTCCGAACACGACAGCGATTATCTGGCTTGGCTTTGATCAAAGCTTAGCAACAGCTTTAACTGGTGGAGGAGCTGCTGTTCCTATCTGGACAAGCTTTATGAAGCAAATCACCGAAGCTGATTCAGACAATGATTTCGTTTGGCCAGATACGGTTGAATTTAAAGAAATTGAATCTTCGTTAGATAAAAATCAAAAAATTAATTTAGTTTTTGAGAAATAAAAAAGCGGATAACGCTAGCCACTCGTGTCCATGTAAAATCTGAACACACAAGGATTTTAAATCCCTCGTCCATAGGATGCCATTGTCACAGGACAATGGTCTTGATTTGTAATCAAGATCTAAGAACAAACGTGCTGCAAGCTAGATCACTAAATACTTCGAATGATTATGATAATTGCTAGAACCATCATAACCAGTCTTAGGACTTCTTTAGAAATTCTAAGTAAGCGCCGATATTTCAAGTACGAGACTTTACGCATTGGCGACCTCCTCTCCGGATCCGTTAAATCCGAAAGCTGGATGTCAGAAACTACAAAAAAGCTGCTAGGTTATCCACCTGCAGCTTTTTCATTTTTTATACCTAGATTTCTACTTCTTGGGTCTCATACGCAAAATCCCAAACAGTCGTTTTGCTCGCGGGATGTTTTTCGAAGGCAGCGCGAGCTCTTTCTTTGATGTTCTGAATATCCTTAAGACTAGCAGAAGGGTCATAGTGAGCCATGTATACTTGTTTAACAGCAAAATTCCCACAAAGATTAAAAGCTCTTTCAAAAGTTCCATGTCCCCAACCTTTTTTGTGGTTCATTTCTTCTTCAACGTACTGGGCATCGATATACATTAAATCTAAATTTTGGTAAAGCCCTGCATCTTGCCCTAGTTCTTCAGGCGTTGTGCGCGTGGCTTCGGTATCGACCGCGTGACCATAAGCTTTACCACCGTGTTCAATGCGAAAACCATAACAAGGATCTGGATGATCAAGCAAGTAAGGTGTAACGGCAAAACCGTTGATATAACGTTTTTCGTAAGGAGATAGTTTAATAAATTGGATGTTGGCTTTTAAATCCTCGTAACCCACCGGAAAGATCGGCTTTTGAAAAAGATCGCGAACAATTTTTTCACACTCAGGCTGAACACAGTAATATTTTACTGTGCAACCGGGAATAAAATGCGGGGCAAAGAATGGTAAACCAAGAATATGATCAAAGTGAAAGTGTGTAATTAAAATATGATATTCTTTTTGCGCAAAACGATTTTTTGCCAAAGTATCGCTTAAATATTTAATGCCGCTTCCGCCATCGATAATCAGCATTTGTTCGTCGGCTTGAACTTGTACACACGTTGTAGCGACGCCATAACCACTGATATCGACTAATTGTTTTTCATTTAAGAATTTATCGACATCAACAGGAGTCTTGTAACCTTTATCCAAAAACTCACGCATCAAAAGAGCAAACTGCTCTTTTGCATCTGTGGGACTAGAACTGCTCGGCAGTGATCCGCGCACTCCCCAAAATTTGATCTTCATGAGTTGAATACCACGTTGTTACAATTTTCCTTCGCTACTATAAGTTTATTTTCATAGCAGCCATATCGGCAACAATTCCGAATAAACCTAGACAAGTTTTTTGGAGCACCCCCCGACACTTTAGTCTGTATGACTAGACCAAGGTGTTTTCACGGCTACTAAATACCCCCATATTTATGGGAGTATAACGATGTACAAGGCGGTAAAAGTTGAAAAGTTGGTTGAGTAAATGGTTCTCGTTTTCGTGGAAGAAGTTGGTGTTGGTCGCGGCGCTTGTGCCGGTGATGTGGTTTGTACATGGCATTGAATTTGGCCGTGTCGATGCCTTTGTTCGAGATATTCTTCAGTATCTAAACAGCACTAAGAATGTCGAAAAATCATTAGTTACAATAGACATAAACGATACAAATGAGTCATTTACTCGCCCGCTAACCTTCGAATCTTTAAAGAACGTAATAGATAAAATTCTTGCCAACAACCCCAAAAATCTGATTATTGCTTTATCACCTAAAGAACTTTATCTCGACGAAGAAACAAAAAACTCTGTAAAACAAAAATTATTTAACTATCTGATCGCAAAACCAAATGTCTTTTTTTACTCATCTGCAAGCAATGACGATAACGATATCCTTAGAGACAAAATACTTTCAAAGTTTCCAAGAGTCTTTTGGTATTACATGATTGTTGATAAAATGACTGGCGCTAAGGATTTTAAAAGACGACGCTCTATAATTTGGTACGACAAAGAAGGATTGCCTTCTGAATTTACCAATGTTCGCGAATTAGGATATAAAATTAAGGATCCTGAATATTTTAGATACGCTTGGAATTATTGGGGTTCAAAGCAAGCATACATCAAAACGTACGCAGAAGGAACATTCGGATCATACGATGCCGATTGGATACTAAAGCAAACAAACGACAATCTAAATTTTGAAAATAAAACTGTCATTTTGGGTTCAAACGATGAATATAGCTTCTTAACTACTGTCTCAATATTTAACTTATCCGGAAAAATCGGTGTTCCCGGTTTTAAGGCCTATTCGGTTGGTGATGCCCTAGCTAATTATATCAGTATGCACGTAACCGGAGATTACATAAAGCTGCTTCAAAATTTTAACGATTTGGCACTCACATTTTTTGTATTAACTATTTTGATTTTTTTAAATTTAAATATAAAAACTAAAATCTATACCTTTGCCTCATTGATCCCGCTCATAATTGTTTCTTTGGCAGTCATGTATGTAACAACTAGTTTTTACATCGATTTTTCTCGTTCTATCACGCTATTATTTTTCGTCCAGTATTTAGCTATTCCGGCAATCATGCTAAACATTTTCAAAGAGCAAGAGTCTAAAAAACTACTAGAAATTAGCGATGCAAGAATTGACGCTCTATTAACAGTTTCTGAAAAAGTTGCTCATGATATTCGTTCTCCCCTATCTGCGATTAACCTAGTAATGACAAAAGCAACATTTCCGGATTCTGAGTATAAAGAAATTTTCGACGGTGCAGTTAAGCGTATAGACGAAACTGCAACTAAAATTCTAACTCAATACAGAACAAAAGCAGGTCGAGAAAATGAACAACTAGAGAAAGTTGATTTATCAGCCATCATAAATGAAATCGTAAAAGAGAAAAAAGTTTTAAATACAAAAATTGATTTCGAAACAGTAACAACTTCTGAAGCAAGCTCTGCTCTTGCGATCAAATTAGATTTGGAACGAATTATTAGTAACATTCTAGATAACTCAATCTTCGCATTGAAAAACATAATCGAACCCAAAATCTTTGTTGGACTGGGAGATTCAAACGACATGATAACCTTAAGCATTACAGATAACGGAACTGGAATCCCAGAACAGATATTAACATTACTTGGGAATGAACGCATAACTACAAAAGCAGACACAAACCAAGGAAACGGAATCGGCTTACTACATGCTAAGCGAGTTATCGAACGCTTTAATGGTAAATTCGAGATCAGCTCTCAAGAAAACGTGGGTACGACGATCAAGATCAGTTTACCAAAAGCTTAGTACTAAAGTCCTAACGGTTTATATAAACCTTAACAAATTCGGCAAGATACTTTCAATTGGCTCTAAGATTGCTATTCTAAATTAGATTCAGAAATAAAGAGACAAAATGAAACCGTTAGAACTGCGCCGACATAAAGAAATTATCGCGTTTAAAGCTGAGGACGAATCTATTACAGCTTTTCACGCGTATAATATGGAAATCGCAGATATTAGCCCTGAGTCATTTGCCCAGATGACACCGATTCCCGTTACTACAGGGGAGATTCCTGATGTCAAAGTTCCAGTCAATCCTGAAGAAAAGGAAGCCTTTGACGCTCTTAACGAATGGAATACTGAAGTAAATCCAAATGCTAAAAGTGGCAAAATTGAGTTTGGAATTCGCTCGATCACTTTAAATGTAAATCAAATTTGCAATTTAAAATGTAGCTATTGTGCAGCCGGCGGAGATGGCACCTACGGTGAGCCCATGAATAAGCTATCTGTAGAAAAAACTTTACCTCAGTTAAAGTTTTTCATCTCAAAATTAAAACCTGGTCAAAAATTTTCAATCAGCTTTGTTGGAGGAGAGCCGCTTCTACACCCTGAAGCAGTTCTTGCTATTCACAATTATCTTTTCGAAGAAGCTAAAAAAACACATTTTATTCCAGTTCTTCAAATTGTAACGAACGGTACCCTTCTTACAGGAAAGACTTTGGAGATTGTTCGTTCAATGAAAATTCAGCTAAAAATTAGCCTTGATGGACCAAAGGAATATAACGACGTAGCTCGTCCTTCTAAAAATGGACAAAGTACAACAGATATGATCTTAGCAGGCATCAAAGAAATCGCCAAAGACCGTGGGAATATCACTAGCTTTGGGCTATCTGCGGTTTGCTCAAGTAAAAGTCCAAACATGCTAGAGACATACAAATTCTTTGAGACTTTAAATCCCGATTGGTGCGACTTTACATTCGATGTGGCAGGATACTCACCTGAGGTTCAGAAAGCTTACATTGAGCAAATGAATCAAATTGCTAATCTAGCTTATTCAACAGGTGGCGAAGAAAAACTTCGTAAACTTCTTGCCTTTGATACCTATTTTTCGATTTTAGACTCTCAACGCCGGGTTGAAAATTTGTGTGGAGCAGGAAAATCTTATCTAGCCATAGATGCCAAAAATAAGCTCTATTCATGCGTTTGGGAAGTTGGCAAAAAATCAGAAGTTCTAGGTGAAAATGAACAGCTAGATGAGGCCATACTAGCTAAGTATTCAAAATCTTTAATAGAACTTAATAATTGCCAAACCTGCTGGGCACGCCACCTTTGCGGAGGGGGCTGTATGTATGTAAATAAAATGAGTAATGGGCACAAACACAAGAAAGATCAATTTTTCTGTGAACGAACTAGAAGCTTGATTTTGACGGCGTTAGCATATTATAAAATAAGCAGATCGGCTAAAAACTGATCTTTATCGGGGGATAATGTATGAAAAAACACATCCAAAAAGTAAAACCAAAAGTAGTTGCTTCTGAAGGACCTACAACAAGCCACGAGTGCCCTCCTAAGATTTAATTCTTGGATTCTATAAAGCCTAAGCTTAGCGCGAAGTATCTAATCATCCGCATAATCTTGGCGGTAACTGCAGCAGCTCTGATTTCCATTCTTAAGTTAGATTTTATTGAGAGCTATCTTTATGACGCTCGAGTTTCCTTCAACGCTTTTCTTCATTCAAAATTCAAAACTACTGAAACCCCTATTTCGATTGTTTTAATTACTGGCCAAACCATCCAGCGATTTCAAAAAGATCCAAGCTTCAAAGATCACGTTAAACTCCTAGAAAACATTATAGCTCAAAAGCCAAAATATGTAGTCTTTGAGTTCTATACTGAAAGCGGAGAATATCCTGATATCAGTGGTACGGTTGAAGAAAAGTTGCAATTTGCAAAATTCGTAAAAGAACACCCTGAAATTCTTATTTCGACCCAAGAAATTCAAATGCGTGGAGTTACAGAGAAACTGTCGCTTAAAGCTCCGCTTGAAGATGTCGAACTATCCTCAATGCCAATAGGTGCAGATAAAAAATCATTTGGCGCAGATGGCGTGTCCAGAAGATTAATGTTCCAGTACCAAGATAAATCAATGGCACAGCCAATTATCGCCTCGTACTACAACCCTGAAATTCAAAATATCGAAAAAATCAGAGGACAGTTTTACTATTTAGATTCTTTGCAACTTTACGTGAATTATCACAAAAAAGGCTCATTCCCGACCTACACATTCGACGAAGTTTTCGACAAAAAGGTACCTGCCGAAACATTCAAAGATAGAGTTGTTATTGTAGGTTCAAACTCGGAAAAGTCTGCATGGGATTATGTAACAACTCCCTTTTCAAAAGAAACTACGGCAATGACAAAAGCCGAACTACAAGCAAATCAAATTCAAACATTAATTGATAATAATGCGCCAATCAAAGTACCTCAGGCTTTAAATATCGCCGTCACAATCTTGATTTCATTGTTAACGGTTTATGTAACGCTTTCCTTAACACCAGCACAGGGCCTTCTCATCTTGGGGGGAACATTCGTTGGCGTGACTTTCTTAGGCTTCATATTATTTGTATCTCTGGGTTTATGGTTCGACCTAGCACATCCATTAATGGCCATCTTCCTCTGCTACTACTTCTTCATCCCGTACCGCTTAATCCGCGAGAATCGCAAGTCATGGGAATACTACCAAAAACACAAACTACTCTCTGAAGTAGAACAGCTTAAAACAAACTTCATCTCAATGATGTCGCATGATCTAAAAACACCTATCGCGCGTATTACGGGCATGACTGAAGTTATTTACAAAGACCCGGTACAACTATCCCCGCACCAGCGTGAGGCGCTAGATACGATCCGCCATAGCTCTGACGATCTATTAAAGTTCATCAACGCTATTCTTCAATACGGAAGCATCGAAAGCCAAGGCGTACAACTTCACAAACAATCTAAAGACATTAACGCCCTAGTCGCTGAAGTCGTTAAGAAACACCAGTTCTTAGCGAACGTTAAAAAGATCAAGATCATCCAAGAGCTTGAGCCGATGTTTCCTACTAGCGTTGACCCTGAGCTTATGAAGCAGGTGTTCTCAAACCTTCTAGAAAACGCGATTAAGTACTCTCCTGAAGAGTCTACGGTTCATATCCGTACCCGCGAAGAAAACGATAGCCTTATTATCGAATTCCAAGATCAGGGTATGGGTATTCCGCAAGAAGACCTTCCTAATATTTTCATGAAATTCTTTCGCACCCATAATGCGAAGACCACAACGATCAAAGGATCGGGCCTTGGGCTTTATTTAGCCCAATACTTCGTAGAATTGCATAAGGGCAAAATTACGGTGGATTCAAGCCAGGACAAGGGCTCTAAATTCACGGTAGAACTGCCTCTTGATAAATAAAACACACCTAAAACACAGCTAATAGAGTTTCTGCTCGCTAAGTAAACAATTCCTAGCTGGTGTCATTTTGCTTTTTTCGTTGGGAAAATCTTAAAACCCTATGCTATACCGTTGGGCATATCGTTTTTGGGGGAAATTCTATGTTAAAGGTATTAGTTGTTGATGACGATCAAGCGCTTCGCTTCTCGATCCGCTCGGCCTTAGAAGCTACTCGCAGATTCTCTATCGAAGAGGCTTTTGACGGTGTAAACGCACTAGAAAAAATCAAAGCTACTGATAATACTAAACGTATCTATGACATCGTGATCTTAGATGTCGACATGCCAAGAATGAATGGCTTAGCGACCTTAAAAGCCATCAAAGAATTCGACCCAGGCATTATCGTCTTAATGTTAACGGCACACGCGACTGTAGAAGCCGCTGTAGCAGCCGTTAAGGACGGAGCTTATAACTTCTTATCAAAACCAATTTCAGGTGATGATTTAACAGCTTTAATCGACCGCGCGATCAACGCTCACCGCATGATCTCTAATTTAGCTGTATCGTCTCCGGTATTTGTGGATGAAGGCCGCAAAATCATCGGTAACACTTCACAAATGCAAAAGGTTTTTAATGTGATCCACAAGCTGGCGAAAGTTGATACTCCGGTATTAGTTCGCGGAGCTTCGGGAACAGGTAAAGAACTTGTAGCTAAAGCGATTCACTTTAATAGTGCCCGCAAAGATGAAAAATTCGTTGCGATCAACTGCTCAGCTATTCCAGAAAACTTATTTGAATCAGAATTATTTGGTCACGAAAAAGGTTCTTTCACTGGTGCTGACCAACGTAAAATCGGTAAATTCCAGTTCGCTGAAGGCGGAACACTTTTCTTAGATGAAGTGGGCGACATGCCACAGTTAATGCAAGTTAAAATCTTACGCGTGTTACAAGAAAAAGTATTTACGCCAGTAGGTTCTAACCGCGAGATTCCAACAAACGTTCGCATTATCGCAGCCACTAACCGTCCTTTAGAAAAAATGATGGAAGAAGGCAAATTCCGCGAAGATTTATTCTATCGTTTAAATGTTGTACCTATTATTTTACCGCAACTTTGTGATCGTAAAGATGACTTAGAAGTTTTAATTAATATCTTCATTAAAAAATTCAACAATGCTCACGGCAAAAAAATTAATGGCGTAACAAAAGATGCACTCGATGCAATGAAACGTTACAACTGGCCAGGAAATATCCGTGAATTAGAAAACGTGATTGAACATTCATTCGTGCTTGAATCAGGAAATCAAATTACTTTAGGAAGCTTACCTGAAGCGGTTTTGATGGCTGCTGGAATCAGTTTAATCGACGCTATGGATAAGATTCAGAGTCAATCAGAAACTCTTCAACAAATGTCAGGCGCAACTGCAGTAACAATGGGCATGACAGATTCTGACGACGACGATGATTTATCGGTTGACTCAGATTCTGAAATTGACGGCGATGATGATTTAGATGGCGACTTAATGAACATCAGTGTTTCATCAAACGGCATGCTTGATTTCAATGCTCAAAAAGAAGAGTTCGAAAAACAGTTTATTATCAAGGCCTTAAAAACTTTTAAGGGAAAAATCAATCAAACTGCTCTTCACGCAAACATTCCGAAGAAGACTTTACTACGCAAAATAGAAAAGTATGGAATCGTGGCGAAAGAATACGCAAAAGTTGATCAAGACTAGTGTTGATTAGAAAATAAACTGCAGAATCTTACAAAAAAATTTTGCAGCGTTATCAGTGTATTACAATTGACTCGAATATAGGGAAACCTTACCGTTTACACCCTATGGCAGTTAATCCGTTGCCTCCTCAGGCATACACTAAAGACACTTTACAGAAAGCTTACGCTTGGTTGTTATCACAATCATCGTCTGTAAAAGAAATGGCGCAAGATCAAAACATCTTGGTCGGTCTTTATTTAAAAGCGCAACGCAATGGCGATGCGGCTTTAGAAACGCCTAGCATTCAGAATTTCAAACAAGAATTAAAATCGTTAGCTTCAATGATGGGAGACTTTCAGTCACCGCAACAAATCGCTACAGCGGCTTCTGTTCACATGCCACCGGCACAACAACATCATGTTCAGGCTTCGCAAATGAACGCCACAGCCACGGCTGCTGCAGTTTCTACGTCACACGTGACAACAACCACTGTTAGCCAATCGCGCGTTTCGACTGATTTAAATTCTGTAGGTTTTGATCAAAAAACTTTAGAAGCGATTGCGCAAGTGCGCGAAACTTTCAATTTAAGTTCTGACACTGAAGCTGTTCGCGCTCTTGTGGCTTTAGGAATTAAACAATTCCGCAAATCTGGTTTATAATTTTTCAATCTTCTGTTTTATTCAAACAGACAAGAGTAATAAGTTTCAGGCTGAGGACTGCCTTTTCTTTTCCAATTGTGAATGCACTTAATATCTGGCGCGAAAGTCGAACAGCGACCATCTAAACCGCAGGTTGTGCCTTTATAAATTGAAACTAAGTCATATAATTTTTTAGCGGCGGCTCCTGATCTCGTTACATTCACATTACGAAACTGATCGTGCACCAAACACAAATAATGAACGCCGTCTTCAACTTCTTTTAAACATTTAACAGGCTTTGCCCACTCGTCAGTTCTTAGAAGAGTTGGTTCATCCCAACGTAAGCCAAAGGCCGCCAGCGCATTGTAAACTTTTTTTGAAGCCACCTGGTCTAATGAAAAAGCCGCATAACTTGTTTGGGTAAAGGTAAAAAGTAACAGAGTTACTAATAAAGATTTCATTTTAATTCTCCTAAAAAAGAGCGTGAATTTGTGAACACGCTCTTTTTATTTATTTTAATTTTCATTCATACCGGCAGAAATTTTATCAATCTGACAGAAGTAATGTCTTGGTGGTGGATTATCTTTATTCGGCCAGTAGTGTGTGCACTGAATTTCTTTTGTCGTCGTTAAACATCTGTTACCTTCACAATTGGCTCCGTTTACGCCTTTAATAAAATCGTATAATTTTTTAGCCAGCGTTCCGGTTCTTTGCACATTCACATTATGAAAATTATCGTGAACCTGACATGTGTAATGAACGCCGCCGTTAACTTCTCTTAAACAGACTGCGGGTTTAGCCCATTCTAAAGTTTCCATCTGTGCCGGGCGCGGATCTCTTAGGCCATAGCCGGCTAAAATAGTGTAGATTTTTTTCGACTGTCCTTCATTTAAAGGTACAAGGGCTGCGTGCGCTCCTTGCGCGAAAGCAAATAACAGTAAGCTCACTAATAGTGATTTCATTTTGAATCTCCTTTTTTCTTTTGGGGTCGTGGTACTAGAACTTCCATAGTGCAAAAATATTTATTCGCTGAAAGCGTGCAGG